>NZ_JAVIIV010000029.1:0-62194 GCF_033977215.1 Mesorhizobium humile | reverse complement strand
GCTTTAAGTTTTTGATTTTAAGCATGTCTTTGTCCCGAAACCGGGCCCACTTTCGGGAGACATGCTTTAGTGGCCTCTTCGGAACCGCCCCGCTTTCCCCACACCGCAGCGCCGACAGCTATTTGTCCAGCTGCAGCAGGTTGACCGGCGCGTCGGGCAGCGAGCGCTCCCAAAGAGCCCTCTCAAGGTCGTTCCGATTGTCGGCGCCTAGGGCCTGCGGCAGGTCGAGCGCCGTCAGGGCCTGGTCGTCGAACTCGATCGGCGCCCCGTAAAGCTGGGCAATCTGCATCACCAGGCTTTCTATGTCCTCGCGCGCGATGTTGTCGGCGAGGTTTTTGAGCCTGATTTCTTCGGCAAGCCGGATGATGTTGACGATGCCGTTCGTCCGCAGGGCCTGCTGGACCTTGCAATGAGCATCATCGCGCAACTGGTTGGAAAATCCTAGTATCATTGGAAAACCCTCCTTTCGCGGGGGTTTATCCCTCTGTTGCAACCATGCGCCGGAGGAGAGCGGTTGACAATACACAAATGTTAAAAACAATAAATAAATCAGTTGGTTAGCATAATATATCAAATGTGATTTCGCCCCATCCTGAGTATCGTTAGCTTCGTTGCCCATCGGCAAATCATCCCCCCTTGACGCTTCATGAGCCGTTTCCTACTTCTACTCATAGTGAGGCACATACTAACTCACAGCGGAGGCGGAAGTGGCTGAGCTTGAACGGCCGCAAAGGTTGCAGATCATGCTGACCGACGAGGAATTGGCGGCGCTGGAAAACTGGCGTTTCGAAAAGCGCATGCCGAGCCGTTCGGCCGCGGTCCGCGAGCTGTTGCGCCGTGGGCTGGCATCCGATGGGTTTCTGACCGCTGACACGGGCGCAAGGTCGCAGGATTTCGGTGTGATATCACCGAACCGGAATGTCGCCGATGGCCCCAGCGAATCGAAGCCCTGAGCAAATGCGTTCTCGCTCGCGTCAGATTGCCTTGACTCCGGCCGGCCCTAATTACCTTACATGACCAATTCCGGGGGGACGTTCCAACACGCTCCAAATGCCGATGCGCGTTTGGCCGCGATCGTCGATTCTTCGTACGACGCAATCGTCGGCAAGAATCTGGACAGCATAATCACCGACTGGAACCACGCGGCCGAGCGCATGTTCGGCTATACCGCCGAAGAAGCCGTCGGCCAGTCGATCCTGATGCTGATCCCCGAGCATATGCAAGGCGAGGAAACCGAGATCATCAGCCGCATCCGCAAGGGCGAGCGCATCCCGAGTTTTGAGACGGTGCGCAGGCGCAAGGACGGCTCGCTGGTCACCGTTTCACTGACGATTTCGCCGATCAAGAACAGCGCGGGGGAAATCGTTGGCGCCTCGAAAATCGCCCGCGACATCACCCCCGCCAAGGAAAGTGAGCGCCGCATTCGGCTTTTGATGCGCGAGGTCAACCATCGCGTGAAGAACCAGTTCGCGGTGATCCTGTCGATGGTCAGGGAAACCAGCAAGCGTTCGACCGATCCGGCCGAGTTCGAGCAGATGATCCGATCCCGCATCATGGCATTGTCGCGGTCCCATGATCTGCTTGTCACCTCGGAATGGGCCGGCGCCAGCCTGTTCGACCTGATTCAGGAGCATTTGAAGCCTTTCGGCCATGAGGAGCGTATATCGCTTTCCGGGCCGCTCCTCACACTGCAGTCGAATGCGGTGCAGAATCTCGGCATGGCCTTCCATGAGCTGGGCACCAACTCGTCCAAATACGGCGCGCTGGCGGGCGAGGGCGGCCGCGTCGAAATCACCTGGAAGGTCGAGAGCGGACCGGAAGCGCAGCGCCGCTTTCACCTTCTCTGGCACGAGACGTCCGGCGTGACAGCCGACGGAGCGGCGCGCAAGACGAGTGAGCGCACCGGTTTCGGCGACCGCAAGGGTTTTGGCACGGTGGTGTTGCAGCGGGTGGCGCCACAGGCGCTGAGCGGCTCCTCCAGTCTCGAACGTGCGCCTGGCAGCGTGAAGTGGGAGCTCGACGCGCCGCTCGAGGCAATCGTCGTGCCGCAACTAGGGGCCGACACCGAGAACGACTTCAGCGTTTGAGAGACCTGCCCGGAAGACTACCGAATTGCACGCCGGCCTTCAGGAAGATGTCTTCGGTGCGTGCCGGTTCGCTCGGCGCGACATGGGTCGGCGCGCCGTCGACCTCATCATGATCGGTATAGGCGCATGGCCCTGCCGGCTGCGCGCGAAACGATGCCATTTTCCAATAGTCCCAAAGCCCCCAAAGCTCACCCGCAACCCCGACGATCGTGAGCACAAACATGCCGAGCGCGGTGAGTTTGACCATAGGAGGCAGATGAGGAGGCATTGGGCAAGGTACAAGCCGCGGCCCGGCCCGCTCCTTGCAGAGCGGTAAAAGCGTAATTACATCAATAATGAGCGTGCAATGTCCACGCGGATGCAGTTGCTTTGGTCAAGCTTCATCTATGGAGGTTGTCATGGCAATGATGGAAGCAAGAAAGAGCCTCGACTGGATCACCTTGGTCCTGGCGATTTGCCTGTTTATCTCCCCCTGGGTCATCGGATTCACCGCGGCGATGGTGCCCGCGTGGAACGCCTGGATTGTCGGCGTTCTCCTCGGCGCGCTGGCGCTGGCGATGTTTTCGGTGTTCGCCGAGTGGGAAGAATGGGTAAGTTTGGCTCTCGGGCTCTGGCTGATCGTGTCGCCCTGGCTTTTGGGCTTCAAGGCTGACACGCATGTCATGACCACGCATGTCGCTCTCGGCGTGCTGGTGGTCGTGGCTTCGGCCTGGGCCGTCTGGGACTTCCGTCATCCCCACGCGCATGCGTGAGCGGTGACTGAACGGGAGCCCGCCGCGCGAGCGGCGAGCTCCTGAAACTGGCAGGAACATTTTTGGGGCATCGGGCTGAAATGCAGCGGCGTCTTCACGCAATTGCTGCAACCGGAAACCTTTTCGTGCATTCTTGGGAATGGCCTCGATGTTCAACGCCGACACCCCCGCCAAATGCTGCTCCTATTGCGGCGGCCGCGACCATGACTTCGAGGAATGCCCCAAGCGCAAGGCCGATGCCGAGAAGGAAGAGGCGGCACGCGTCGCCAAGGCTGCTCGTGCAGAGCCTGGCTTCACCAATGAATTTCATCCGTAGTTTTCCCTCGCGCTCTCTCTGCCTATAGGTGCGCCGCGATCTGACTTTTTCTGGGATGGTCGCAGAACGGTGCTGATCCGGTCTATAAGTCCGGACGGGGGTGCGCGGGTGGCGGACATCATCTCGATTGGAACAGGCACGGAGCCTGCCGGACGGCTGTCGGCGGGACGCTTGCGGCTGGTCGCCTTCACGGCGATCGCCGCCTTCATGATCGCCGGACCCGCCGCGGAGCAAATCTTCGGGGTGCAATCGCCGTGGCTTCGCTCCTGGACCATGTTCAGCGCGATCGGGCTGGGCGTGATCGACGCTTCCTTCGAAACCCGCAGGCCCGACGGCGCGCTTGTCCCGCTCGACCGGTTCGAGATGCTCGGCGCCCCTCGCAACGGCAAGCTGAAGTGGATCCAGAACCGCGACGAACTGGCTTCCGTCATCAAGCGGCTCTGCACGGTCGCCGGGCAGGGCGCCGATATCCGAGTCCGTGCCCGGCTAGGCACGCGCAGCGGCTGGCAGACCATCCATACCGATGCCGAAAATGCCTGCGCCGAGTGACGCCGCCAGCGACCGGTCCGGCTTGCGCTCGATGCACGCTTTTGCCCGGCGCTTTGCCGACTGGGCGGCTGGCACCGAGGGCTCGTCGCGGCCATCCGCGTTGATCCGCATCGGCCTGGCCATGCTGTTCTGGTCGCGCTGGGCAGGCGAGTTGCTGCTCTATATGGACCAGTCGCCGGCCGGCCTGTTCCTGGCGGCCAACTTCTTCGTCGCCACGACGCTGCTCTTCGTTGGCTATCACAGCCGCGCCGCCGCCGTCTGGACGGGCGCGGTCGGGCTGGCGATGTACTATTACTTCGGCTTCGAGCTCGGGCGCGAGCCCTGGACCCACCACCATACCTATCTGCTTACCGTCGCCGCGTTGCTGATCGCGCTCACGCCCTGCGACCGCTCCTATTCGCTGGACCGTTACCTGGCGGTGATGCGCGCCGAGCGCGCGGGCCTTCCGCCACCGGCGGAGCGCGGCAATCTGTGGGGCCTGCGGCTGATCGTGGTGCAGCTCTCGGTGCTTTATTTCTTCGCCGCCTTCGACAAGTCGAACTATGCCTTTCTCAGCGGCGCGAGGATCGAGCAGATCTTCCTCTGGTTCTACGCGGGGTCGGACTATCCGGCCGGTCTTGCCTGGCCCGCCACCATGGTGTCCGTAGCCGTGGTCGCGCTCGAATATTGCCTTGCCCTTGGCCTGCCGTTTCGCGCGACAAGGCGCTATCTGGTCCTGCCGGGCCTGGCCTTTCACGCCATCATCTATCTGACGCTGCCGGTCTACACGTTCAGCGCCACCATGGCGTTGCTCTATCTCGCCTATTTCGATGCGGATGCCGTGAGCAAGGTCCTCACGCGTCTCCAGGGGACCGGATCGACAGCGACTGCCAAAGGGGAAATTTCGTGAAGCGTGATTTGTTGTTTTCGGGCGCCGTCGTCGTCGTCGCGGTCGCTGGCCTGGCCGTGCTCTGCGGCTCGGCGCGCGCCGGCGGCGCTGCGGACTATTATCCCAGGCGCGCGTGGGGTTCCTTCGAAGGCGGCCAGATGAACACATCGCTGCTGGTGTTCCGCGACCTCAACAGGAACGGCATCTACGATCTGGGCGACCGGCCGATGTCGCGCGTGGCTGTCGAACTCGGCAAGCCGAACGGCAGCACCATCATGCGATTGACCAATGCCGGCGGTTTCGCCAACTTCCGCATGTCGGTCATGCAGCGCGACTTCGAAGTCGTCGATCCCGGGCACTACACGTTCCGCGTCGTGCCTCCGCCAGGTTATTCCGTCACCACCGGCAACGCCTCGCAGGAAAGCGACTATGTCGTTTCGCCGGGATCGCCGGGCGACATGATCGCAAAGACCACGACGCACCCGGTCGGGCTTGCGGCGGATATGACGATCAGCGGCGCTGTCGCCGCCGGATCGCGCGTTTCGCTGACAGGGCCGGACGGCGTCAGTGCCGCCGCGCAGGTCGGTCCGGACGGGCGTTTCAGCGCACCCGTGACACCAGGCGAATGGCTGGTTGATTTCGCGACCGGCGGCGCGACTGAGCGGCGGCATGTCGTCGTCGGCGCGTCACCGGTGGTGCTCTCGGCGTTTTCGGGCAAAAGCGGACCCGCCGAGAAGCCGCTGCCCCTGGAGCATGTCGTCGGCTTCGACGACCTGATGACGTCGCCCGGCGTGTTCGAGGTTCCGTCGGGCTATGGCGGGCTGAACTGGTACAATCTCGTTGCCATGCACCAGCGCTTCACCGACGGTCCCGGCTACACCAACACGACCATGTCGGGCGAGTTCATCGCCTACAACAGCTCTGGACACCCTGCGCAGGTCTTCAGTGACAAGCCGTTCGATTTCACCGGCGCCTATTTCGGCGCCGGCTGGGACGACGCGGAGGGCGAGACGCTTGTTCTCAAGGCCTGGCGGGGCGATGAGCCCGCCTATGAGGATCAACTGGTGCTGTCCGCGAACGGTTTGGTCTACTTCGCGGCCGACTACCTGCGTATCACGCGGCTCGAGATCCGCACGCAGCATTACTGGCAGGCCGCTATCGACGATTTCGCTTACCGCACCGGCCCATAAGGGCGGTTCACCGCTCCACGGAAGCCGCGAACCGTTCCACACCTTTGATCTGGCGCAATTGCGGCTCGAAGCGCGTTGCCTGAGTCTTCCAGGTCGCCTATCGCTTTCCCTGGAAGTGCGCGGCAAGATCAGAGAGCTTAGGGCACGTTGCCTAGTGCCGCTTCAGGCGGCGTCAACAAGGCGCCCGTGGGGAGGTTCCGCAGGAACGTGGACCGCCGTCGGAATGGCTGAAGCCGGAGTCGTGATGGCCGCCGCCATGACCGCCTGAGCTACCGTTCCCGCCAGAACTGCCATTTCCACCGGAACTGCCATTGCCGCCCGAGCCGCCGTTCCCGGTGGAACCACCGTTTCCACCGGTGCCTCCGCCATTGCCGGCCGAGCCGCCATTGCCACCGTTTCCGCCGGTACCACCGCCGCCATTGCCGGCCGAGCCGCCATTGCCGCCGGTTCCGCCTGTGCCGCCGCCATTTCCAGCCGAGCCGCCATTGCCGCCGGTTCCGCCCGTGCCGCCGCCGCCATTTCCGGCCGCGCCGCCATTGCCGCCGTTTCCACCATTGCCGCCTGCGGAACCGCCATTGCCGCCGTTACCCCCGTTTCCGCCATTGCCGCCCGCGGAACCTCCGTTGCCGCCATTGCCCCCATTGCCGCCTGCGGCCTGAGCCAGAAGAGCACGCTTGGCCTCCTGCAACATGGCTTGCGGATTCATCGCCTGGTGGAAAGCGTCTCGCGGCTCCGGTGGTGCCGAAGCCGCGCGAACTGCCATGGTGGTCGGCAGCAGCATGGTCGAGGCAAGCAGCGCCGCCGCCAGAACACTGCCGGCAAAGGAACGGCGCGCGATATCGGCATTTCCCATGACGTTGAAAACCCTCAAAAGCCGCGCCGACCGCCGCCCGGCAGGCTCAGCACCTGTTTTGATCGAGACGATGTTGGTCACCCGCGTACCCCCGTCCCAACGTATAAACCGGTTCGACGCCCGTTCTTCGACCGTGCCAGAAAAAGTCAGGACCCGACGCCCGACGTTGCGGCTGGTGCCCGCGGTTCGATCCGGCCGAGGGGTGCCGTCGTCTCAAATCATTTTGGCGCTCGCCTTATCCCCTCAACGCATGCGCCGCCGCGTCGGCGAACGAGATGTCGCCCTTGATCTCGCGCATCGCCATCGAGGTGACGGTACGGCGGACGCCTGGCAGCCGGCTGAGTTCCTCGCGCAGCATCCTGTCCAGCGCCCTCATGTCGACGGTGACGATCTGCAGCAGATAGTCGGCCTCGCCGGTCGTGGCGTAGCAGCGGCGGATCAGCGGGTGTTTCTTCACCGCCGCCTCGAAGGCGTCCGACACTTCGAAGTCGATCGACACCTGGATGAAGGCCTCGATGCCGAAGCCGATCGAAGCGGGATCGACGCGGGTGGAATAGCCGCGGATGACGCCTTGATCCTCCAGCGCCTTGACCCGTTTCCAGCACGGCGTCTTGCTCAAGCCCACCTCTTCGGCGAGCTCGCCGAAGGAGATGCGCGCGTCGCGCTCCAGGGCCGCCACGATCTTGCGGTCGAGCATATCCAACATGATTCGTTCTCCAAAGCTCCTCAAATGACGATAAATCATCCTCCGATTTCGAAAGATTGGATAACAGAAAGGAACAATGTTCAAGCCGAAAGTGATATCCTTTGGCACCTGCCGAACATGCCCGCGCGAGGAGATGAGCTATGGACAAGACGGACTATCACGCCCGCATCGAGACGCCCGAGATGCGCGATTACGGCGTCTACCTGCAATGCGATAAGCTTCTGACCTGCCAGAAGCCGCTCTCCGACATGGTCAACGCCGACGAGTTGCAGTTCCAGATCGTGCACCAGGTCGAGGAGCTTTGGATGAAGCTCATCGCCTATACGCTGGTCGATGTCCTCGACTATCTGGAGAAACAGGAGACGCACCGCATCGTCACGCTGATGGGCCGCGTGCACCGGCTGATGCGCATGATGACGGCGCAGCTAGATCTCCTGGAGACCATGTCGCCCAAGGAATACCAGCAGATCCGCCTGCAACTCGGCAATGGCAGCGGCCAGGAATCGCCGGGCTTCAAGTTTTTGCTGCGCCTGCCGCCGGACCTTTGGCGGGCCTTCAAGCATGCCTATCTCGACGGCCGCGGGCTGACCGTGCAGGACATCTATGACGAGCATTACGACCACGGCGACGCTTACGTCGTGGCCGAGGCGCTGATCGAGTTCGACGAGCTGTTCCAAAAATTCCGCGCCAACCACCTCTATCTGATCCACCGCTCGATCGGGCTGGGCGCGAAATCGCTGAAGGGCAGGCCGGTTGAAATCCTCGAAGGCGGCGCCCGCCACCGCTTCTTCCCCGAGCTCTGGGATATACGCTGCGACATGACCGATCGCTGGGGCGCCGAGTACGGCACCGTGCGGGAATCGATCAGCCACCCGCCACAGGCGAAAGCGGGGTAGGGCTCCCCCTTCTCCCCTTGTGGGAGAAGGTGTCGCCGAAGGCGACGGATGAGGGGTGCTCCAGATGCCACCAGCGTCTCACTCCGCTGGAACACCCCTCATCCGTCTCGGCGCTGTCGCGCCGATCCACCTTCTCCCACAAGGGGAGAAGGAGAGGCGCGGCGTCCCGCCTCGCATAATTTTCCCCGCCCCCTGTCGGAACCATCCCCCTCCATCCGTCCTTGGGGCATCGACCGCTTCAACAATCCGGAGGGAAATTCGTGGAAAACACTCAATCGACCTGGCAGACCGTCGCCATTCTCATCGCCCGCCTGATCTTCGCCGCCATGTTCGCGATGGGCGTCGCCTTCAAGTTGATGGATATGGGCGCCACCGCCGGCTACATCGCAGCCGCCGGCTTCCCGTTCCCGCTGTTCCTGGCCTGGTGCGCGGCGATCCTCGAAACGCTGCTGGTGATATCCTTCCTCACCGGCGCTTATCTGACACCGTTGGCGCTGATCGGCGCGGTCTACGTCGTGTTCCTGGGCTTTGCCTTCCACGGCCCCTCGCACTGGACCGCAGACCAGGCCGAGTTCGGCGCCTTCATGTCGCATTTCCCGTTCGCCGCCGGGCTGCTCTACGCCGCCGTGCATGGCCCGGGCAGCGTGATGGCGCTCAAGCAGGGCTGGCCGGGCCGGGCGTGAACTCTTCCTTCTCCCCGTTGTACGGGGAGAAGGTGCCCGAAGGGCGCATGAGGGGCAGCGCTAGCATTTCAAGGCGAGGGCACCTCCCGCCACACCTCACATCTGGTCGTTATACGGCTCCTTCATCTGGCCCACCATGCGCGCCAGCTTGGAGAAGGACGGCATGTCCGCTTCGGGCTGGCACTGGTTGGCGAGCTCGAGCAGCCGGATCGGGAAATTGATGGCGTCGCGGTTCGAAGCGGAAATCGCCTCGGAGCGCTCCTCGCCGGTCTCGCCGGCCTCGGCCTTGCGCAGCGCGATATCGATCTCCTCGACGCTGAGCACGCCTTTCTTGACGAGCACGTGGTTGATCGCGGCGACGGCCATCAATAGGCCCTCGAGCTGGAGATTGGCGACGTTCATGGTGCTTCCTCCCATTGACCTCGCCTCAAGAACGCATGAGGGGCGTTTCCGATCCGGGGAGGGGAAGCCGACGCGGATCAGGCCTCCATCCACCGCTCGCCATATTCGCTCCAGAGCTGCCTGATCTCGCGGTTGCCGAGCGGCGGCGTCTGGCGGTCGCCATAGAAGACGGCGACGGCGCTAAGGTCGTACTGGCCCTCGGCCTGGGCGATGAAGCGGATCGCTTCGCCGAGTGGTCTCGAATGGAAGATCGGATCGGCCTGACCCCGGCCAAGGCTGCGAACACCCGAAATGCTTGCAGGCACATGCCGCATCCGAAAGACGGATGCCATGGCAGGTCTGTCCATGCCGCTCTCCGCGATTCCTTTGGGGAATGATCCCATAAGCCCCGGCTAATGACCAGCCCGGGGGCAACCGGCCACAGCAATGGGGCAGGGACGGCACAACCTTGAAAGGAAAAAGCCTGACATCGGGAAGAGAAAGGCCGGGCACGACGGCCCGGCCTTTCCTCCGCGCGGCCGCAAGGCAGCCTTCGCTACTACCCTTGACCATCCTGGCTGTATGCGGCCAGGGCAGGTAATCTTATCGGTGCCAGCGGCGCAGCCAGTCCGGCTCGGGGTCGGAGCTTCGGCTGATCGCCATGCCGGCCAGCAACCCGACCAGGCCGCCGATCAGCATCGCGGTCGAGAAGGTGCCGGGGTTCTGCTGCACCGTTTCCGAAACGCTTTGCGCCTGGGTACGCAATTGGCTTGCCGCGCGCGACGCGCGGTCGGTGGCGCCGGTGTAGAGGTTCGAAGCGCGGTCGGAGGCGCCGCTGTAGAGATTTGACGCGCGGTCGGCCGCGCTCCGATACCAGCCTTGCGCGGTCTCGGCGGCTTCCTCGGCCTGCTCGGAAAGTGCGCGGTTCAGCCGGCTCACCTCGCGCTTCAGCTCGGCAATCTGCTTCTTCATGGCGTCTTCGGATGCCTTGGAAGAGCGCGTGCTGCCGCGCGAAGCGGCGCTGCGCGACGCGCCAGTGCTTCGCGACGCCGCGCTGCGTGGACGGGCAGAGCTCGTCGTCGATGTTCCGCTGCCGTTCGCTGCGCCGCCGGTCGTGCTTTCGTTGTCTGCCATGGGTTTTCTCCTTTTCGCCGTTGAAACGGCCGGCAAGCCGCATGGTTCCGCCCGAAATCTTGCAAAGGGTAGAGGGTGTTGGCCTGCTTACCAATGGCCGCGGAACTGGTTCCGCGGCCATTGCGCGTGGTGATGCGCCCAAAGCCTACTTGCCGCAATTCTTGTCGTTGACGTTGGGCTGCATCGTGCCGGCGGTCGTACTGTTGGCATCGCCCTGTGCGCCCTGCGGGCTGTTCGAGCAGTTCTTGTCGGCGTTCGAGTTCATGTCGCCGCCGCTGACGCTGCCGGTCGTGCCGGTATCGGGTGCGGCCTGGTCAGGCGACGGATTGGCCGGCGTCTTGGGGTCGACGGTGATGGTTTGGCCACTGCCGCTGCCATCATTTCCGGTTGTGCCGGTGCTCTGGGCCATCGCCGCCGTGGCGAGGCCGATGGTCAGGGCGGAAGCTGCAAGAATCCTCGTAAGCATGATCTTCTCCTCTGTTGCGAGAACCGTCGTCTGTCGCGTTGCGACTAAAGGTGGAACCCATCGGACCAGGGTTGGTTCCGACAAAATTTCGTTCGGCGTTCGGCTGATGGTTCAATCTGCGGCTGTAGCGCGCGGGTGTTTCGCCGATGTTGGTTGGCAGGGCAGGTTTCCGGAAAATAGGAAAATGTACCTAGAGGCCATTGCCCTGTGAGGGCAGCTATGCTACTATTTTGTCCATGGTGCTGATTTGCGCCAACGACCCGCCGCCCGGCGGGTTTTGTTTTTCGGCGCCATCCATTCTTTCGAGAGCTGAGCGCGACGGAATGCGACGCTTCCAACATTTGCCCGAGGCCCGGATGCCACGCTACGCCACCATCATCACCGCCGATGACGGCGCCGAAATCGTCAGCGCCATCGGCGAATTCGAAGGCGCAAGCCTGCCGCAGAGATCAGGCCGGGTCGAACAGGTCGCGCCGGGCGTGCGCATTGGCATGGTGCGCGGCGGCACGGTCGATGCGGTTGCTGGCTTCGGTTTTCCGCGCCAGGGCCTTGGCCCGTCCGCGGTCCGCACGGTCACGGCGAAGCTGAAGGCGGCGGAGGCGGCTACTGAAGCCCGGCCCACCAAGCAGGCCGGCGCAAAGCCGCGCAGAAAACCGGCGCGCAAGGTCCGCAAGCCAAAGGCGGCGAAAGCCGTGCCATCGCAGGCGGCCACTCATGGCTGACGACAGCAGGCGCCGCAGCGGCGAGAAACGGGCAAGCCGAAAGCCAAAAACGCCTCAAGCCGGGGCCGCTCCGCCCATCCGCCCGAAGCGCCCGCGAAAGACGCTGGTCGACGATTTCGCCGCCGCGCTGCGCGCCGACTTCCGCGCCCACGGCGCCGGCGTCATCGCCGCGGTGCGGGCCGAAAAACCGGAGCAGTACCTGAAGGTCGTGCTGACAATGCTGCCCAAGGATTTTCCGCGGGATCTCGATGCTGACAAGAACAATCTCGAGCAATTGAACGATGAGGAGATCCGCAAGCGCATCCACGACCTCGAAGCGAACCTCAGGCCGTTCCTCGACAGCGATGCAGACGTATCTGGCGCTACTGGAGGAGTTGGACCGGCGCCGTCGCCGTGACCTCCTTGCAGCCTACGCGCCCTACGACCGCCAGGCTGATTTTCACGCGGCAGGCGCAATGAACCGCGAGCGCCTGTTCATGGCCGGCAACCAGCTCGGCAAGACCAGGGCAGGGGGCGCCGAATGGGCCATGCACCTGACCGGCCGCTATCCAAACTGGTGGGTGGGCAAAGTGTTCGACCGGCCGGTGCGGCTCTGGGCCGCCGGCGTCACCGGTGAGGGCACGCGCGACAACCCGCAGCGCGTGTTGGTCGGCCCGCCGCAACAGCAAAGCGAATGGGGCACCGGCATGATCCCGGCCGATGCCATCGCCGACACGGTGATGGGCCGCGGCGCGCCGGGAGCGCTGGACAGCGTCGTCGTGCGCTGGGGCGGTGGCGGCGACGTTCAGGCCGGCGAAAGCGTGCTCTCCTTCAAGTCCTACGAAAAGGGCCGCGAGAAGTGGCAGGGCGAGACGCTGCACGGCGTCTGGTTCGACGAGGAACCGCCGCTCGACATCTATTCCGAGGGGCTGACGCGCACCAACGCCACGGATGGCATCACGATCGTCACCTTCACGCCGCTGCTCGGCATGAGCGACGTGGTGCTCAGGTTTTTGACGGCGGAGGCGGTTCAGGGTTTGGGTTCCTCGCCCCCGCAAGGCGGGGGAGAGGTGGCCGCGCAGCGGCCGGAGAGGGGGTCTTCGTAGGGCGACAAGCTCTGCGAACAGCTTCCGCTCTTGCGTCAAAAGCCAGCGCTGCCCCCACTCCGTCGCGGCTTCGCCGCGCCACCTCTCCCCCACTTGCGTGGGGCGAGGAATCCGAGCTTCGCGAAACCGCGCCGAAACCATGATCTGCGATGCCGCTTTGGTTGCAACCGAAGGTCGAGTAGCTTCCGACCGCGATCCGGAGCCGACATGCGACCGATACCCAACCTGCTTCTTCTCTGTACGCTGCTTTCGGCCTGCTCCGGCTCCAGCGGCGACTGGCGCGCCGATGCCATCGCTGCGGCCGAAGCCAGGATGCGCGGCCTGATCAATAATCCCGCGGCGACTTTCTCTCACGTCGATCTCACCGGCGACAGCGTGAGTGGCCAGACCTGCGGCGTCGTCATAAGCAAGGTCGGCATCTTCACCAAGGAAGTGCGCTTCATCGTCTATATCGACGGTGCCGGCCCTTACGTCGAGCCGGGCCTTGGCTCGTCCATGTCGCAGGCCGATTTCGACTGGGCCTGGAAGAACGACTGCGTCAACGAGGGCTATAAGGGCTGAGCTTGTTTCCTCGCCCCGCGCGAAGCGGGGGGAGAGGTGGCCGCGCAGCGGCCGGAGAGGGGCTTTCCTAAAGCGACAGGCTCGGCGAACAGCCACCAGCTCTCCCATCAAAGCCGGCGCCGTCCCCTCTCCGTCGCGGCTTCGCCGCGCCACCTCTCCCCGCTCTCGCGGGCGAGGAACTGGAGCTTGCCATGTCCCGACACGTCACCTTCATGACCATCGACGATGCCGGGCATTACACGCCCGAGCAGCGTGCCGAGATCATCGCGGCCTATCCCGAGCACGAGCGCGAAGCCCGCGCGCGGGGCATTCCGGTGCTGGGCTCCGGCCGCATCTTTCCGGTGGCGGAGGAGACGATCGCCTGCGAGCCGTTCAGACTGCCGCGCTGGTGGCCGCGCATCGGCGCGCTCGATTTCGGCTGGGACCATCCGTCGGCCGCTGTCGAGCTTGCCTGGGACACCGAGGCCGATGTCGTCTACGTCGCCAAGGCGCACCGCGCCTCCCAGCAGACGCCGGCCATGCAGGCGCTGGCGCTGAAGGCCTGGGGCGAGTGGCTGCCCTTCGCCTGGCCGCGCGACGGCCGCCGCGAGACGCTGGAAGGCGCCGGCGTGGCGCTGGCCAAGCAATATGCCGCGCATGGGCTGAACATGCTGACCGGCCACGCCCGCTTCGCCGATGGCTCAGTCTCGGTCGAGGCCGGCCTGATGGATATGCTCGACCGCATGCAGACCGGCCGCTTGAAGGTGTTTTCGACCTTAGCCGCCTGGTTCGAGGAGTTCCGCCTCTACCACCGCAAGGACGGCCAGGTGGTGAAGCTGCGCGACGATTTGATGGCCGCGACACGCTATCGAAAACTGACGCTTGCCTACGTGAGCGGCGCCGGCACCTTGCCCACGACCGCCGACGGCATCTGGCTGATCTTCGCCCGTGCCGGCGACAAAGGCGCGGATGGGCTGGGCAGCGGCGACTTCACCGGCCCGGCCAGTTCGGCGACAGACAACATCGTGACCTTCGCCGGCACGACAGGCAAGGCCGGCAAGGACAGCGGCGTCGCGGTGGGAAGCCTGGTCGCAGGGCCGGCCTCAGCCGCAGCCGACAACGTCGCCACGTTCAACGGCACGACCGGGAAGGTGATGAAGGACAGCGGCGTGGCGGTGGCGAGCCTGGCGCCGAAGGCCAGTCCAGCTTTGACCGGGACACCGACGGCGCCAACGGCGGCCGCCGGCACCAATTCCACCCAGATAGCGACGACAGCGTATGTGGATGGGACATTCGCACCGAAGACCAGTCCGACGTTCACTGGTACGCCGGCAGCGCCGACCGCTGCGCCTGGAACCAATACGACCCAGATTGCTACGACGGGGTTCGTGAAGGCAGCGATCGATGTAGTGCTGGGAGGAGTTTCAGCGGCGTTCGACACGCTTTCGGAGATTGCTGCTGCGATGATGCAGAAGGCGGTAGATAATCTCGGCATCACCGCGGGATTTACCTCGACGGCGGTAAATGATGGCACCAAATCCACGGGTACCTATACGCCATCCCCACTTGGTGGAAACCTACGATATATTACCAATGGCGGAGCCTTCATTTTGGCAGCGCCTACGCAGGCCGGCGACTATACGATGATCGTACAGGTCGTTAACAACGTCTCGGCCGGCGCAGTCGCCTTCACCGGCTTCGCTATGACGCCTGGGGGCAATGCGCTGACGACGGCGAATGGAGCCAAGTTCAACCTCTATATCACAAAGCTGAATGGCATCGTATCGGCTAGTATCGAGGCACTGCAGTGATACCATTCCTCAACCCGCAACGCATCTACAGACCCAAGCGCACCATCAAAGAAATGGTTAAGGACGCCGGCCTGCTAGCCTCTCTTGCCCTGTGCTTAGACCCTGGCGACAAGAACAGTTGGACAGGAAATGGGCAGACGCTCTTTGACGTGAGCGGAAATGGGCGAGATTTCACCCTCGGGTCCAGCAACTCCATATCCACGGACGATCCTACATTTAACGGGGTCAGTGGCAGGGAGAGCGCCAGAGAATACTTCTCGTCGGATGGCGGCGATGGCTTTCAGAAAGCTGGCGCTAACGACAGCTTCTTCGACAGCCTGCACAAGTCCGGATGGAACTGGACCGCGATCACGATGGAACTGTTCACCTCATCCTATGGTGCAGGCTTTGTGACGAGAACGAGGGCGCTCAGTGCCAACAACGATATCGGCGTCTCCACCTTCATAAGCAGTAACCAGCCTAATTTTCGATTAGGAAATGGCAGCAACGCGCTTGGAACAGCGCTGATAACTACAGGAAGTCCCATGCTAGCCAATACAATGCTAATGACAGCGGTAGGGATGAAATATAACTCAGACACAAATAGGGACTTCGTTGGATATGTTAACGGCACGTATCAGTTCCAAAACTTCACTTCTCCATCCTTTACTCCCTCAACATCTGCAGCCAGTACTCAAGTAAAACTTGGGATGACATCAGACGGCAGTTCCTTCCTCGGCAGCGGGCGGCAGATACATGGGTTCCTAATGTTTGACAAGATGTTGTCGCAGGCCGAGTTCGACGCGTTGCGGTCCTCATTTCAGCGCCGCTGGCCAACTGTCTAGACGCGGCTGTTCGAGCCGTACCAGGCAAAACAGACCGAAGGCACGGAGGAACTTGACGGTCGCCTATGTACATATGTCTGCGCCAACGTCAATTTCACGATATTGAAACGGAAAGTGATGGATGGTGTTGTGAGGCTTGACGCTGTGAACATCCGCGCTGCGCAGGCGGGCGACGCTGGGCCCGTCGCGAATATTGAGGCGACAGCCTTCAAAACCGATTGGCTGGGACGTGAAAGGCTGGAGCACATTGTCTCTATGCAAAACGGCGATGTTTTGGTCGCAGAGATGGACAACAGAATTGTGGCCTTCTGCCTCATTCAGTTTCGTCAGAGAAAGCCATCGGCAAACCTTCGTACCATCGCGGTCTTGCCGAAGATGGGAGGAAAAGGCCTCGGCACGGCCCTTCTGAACGCGGCAGAGGGAGAGGCTGCTCGCAGAGGGTATCGGTTGTTACGCCTCGAGGTGCGTGCTGACAATCATCGGGCTATCGGCTTTTACCAGAGGGCCGGGTTCCGTCGGATCGGACGGAAGCCGAACTATTATGCGGATGGAATTGCGGCTATTCGCATGCACAAGCGTATAGCTGGCAGAGAACTTTGGTTACCTGGCCGCGTGCTCGAACGGGCTGTGTTCGCCATCATTGGCATGCTCCGTCGGCAACCCCGAAAACCCAAACTATGAATTGGTTTCTTCGGCGGACCCGAACGGTAGATAGTTAGGTCGGGTAGTCGACGAACGACTGTGGAGGCCCTTGGTTGCAGGCAGCTTGCCATCAGCTATGTGAACGATGACAATGTAAACTGGGCGACACTCGGCCTCGCAATATCCTCACACCATCCACTCCACCACCGACCTCTCAGCCGCTCGCATCCCACCCGTGCCCTCGCACGCCACACAGTGTTCCTGCCGGGCAGCAATGGCCGTTCGAGCTTTGCCATCCCGGACACTTGAACATCGTGCCGGTGCCGCCGCAGCACGGGCACCCGCTAATTTCGGCTAATACCGAACTCATCTTGCCCAACCCCTCGCGTGGCCCGGCAACGCCGCTACCGAGGACAACCAACCCCGGCGGGCGTTTTTCTAAAACTCCGATTGCTCCGCTGGCACTGTTTGCCGGCGAAATCTTTCCCACTGAGGAACCACCATGGACCGCAACTTCGCGCGTGCCCTTTCGCTCGTCCTGAAATCCGAAGGCGGCTGGTCGGACAACCCCGCCGATCCGGGCGGCGCCACCATGAGGGGCGTCACGCTGGCCAATTTCCGCCGCTACGTGAAAGCCAATGCCACCAAGGCCGACCTTCGCGCTATCAGCGACGCGCAGGTCGCGACGGTTTATCGCCGTTTCTACTGGGATGCCGTCGCCGGCGCCGACCTTCCCGCCGGCGTCGACTATGCGGTCTTCGACTTCGCCGTGAACTCGGGGCCGGGCAGGGCGGCGAAATATCTGCAAGCCGTGCTGGGCGTTGTCCAGGACGGCCGCATAGGCCCGGCCACGCTCGCCGCGGCAGGGGCAAAACCCGCCGGTGTCGTCATCGATGCCCTGTGTGACGCGCGGCTCGCCTTCCTCGAAAAGCTGCCGACCTGGCCAATCTTCGGCCGAGGCTGGAGCGCGCGTGTCTCCTCGGTGCGCCGGCAGGCGCTGCTGATGTCGGCCGCGCCGCTGACGACGACGGTATCCGCGCCGACGGCGCCTGCATCCGCCGACGGTGCCGCGCCAACCGCGCCGCCCTGGGACGCTGGGCCGCATGCCAGCGGTGGGGCGCCCGCCACGCCACCCAAATCCGCATCGCCCACCAAAGCAACCGGCATCCTTGCGCTGATCGCGCTGGCGCTCGGTTCACTGGCCGCCTGGGCCACGCATCTTCCCTGCAATCTCTTCGGAGTGTTCTGCCAATGATTGCCGTTATCATCCGCATCGCCCTGCGCTATTGCGCGGGCGTGCTTGTCGCTCGTGGCCTTCTGGGTGCCGACGACGCCTCGGCGTTTTCCGCCGACCCCGACATCCAGATGACCTTGGAGACCGGTCTCGGTCTCGCCATCGCCGCCACGGCCGAGTGGTGGCACCTGCTCGCGCGCCGGTTCGGCTGGGAGCACTGACATGGAGAATCTCAAAGAACTGCTCACCGCCTATATCGAAGCCATCAGGCCGTATGTGGTCGTCGGCGCCGCCTGCTTTGTCGCCGGTCTTCTCATCGGGGCGCTGCTATGAGCGCGCTGCTGGCATGGCTTCTCACCAATCCGACAATCCTGGCTATCGGCGCCGGCCTCGTCGGCGCGCTCGGCTGGGGCTTCCACCAGCGCCTCGCCGGCGCGCGGGCCGAGCGTAGCAAGCAGGCTGGGGCGGAGGCCTTGGCCCGCAATGTCGCCGACCAGGTCGACAACGACATCGGCGCCTTGCCGGTTGCAGCGGTCAGGAAGGAGCTGAAGTCATGGGCAAGGGATTGATCGTCGCCGCTATCGTCGCCGCGCTTGCCGGCTGCACGACGGCCAAGGGCGGATTCTGCGCCGTGGCTTCGCCAATGCGCCTCTCCGCGAGCGCCGTCGACGGCCTGTCCGGCCAGGAGGCGAGGGCGCTGCTTGCCCACAACCGCAAGGGCGAAAAGCTCTGCGGCTGGAGGCCGTGATGCATGACATCTTCGATCTTCTGGGCATCAAGGGCCAGGTCGTGGCGGCGGGGCTCGCCGGCGGCGTGTTGCGGGCTCTGTCGCGCCATCGCTACAAGCTGCGCGAAATGGTCGCCTCGCCCATCTGCGGCGCCTTGGCCGCCGCCTATCTGACATTGCCTGTCGTCGCCTGGGTTCGGGCAAGCGGCCTGCCGATGCCGGATACAGCCGACGACACCACCACGCTTGCCGCCGCCTTCCTCATCGGCGTCTGTGCCATGTGGATCTCGGACATCGTCTTCGAGGTGGTGGTGCGGCGGTTCAAACAGGCGCGGGAGGATTGAGCGCGGCGGGGTCGAAGCCGCGCAGGCATATTCGAAACATTGACGGGCAGATGGTCCACGCCGGATACTTGGGTGCCTGCGTCAGCCGTTAGCCCGCTCGAGCCGCTGGAAGAATCCGGCCGCAACGCCTATCTATGGTGCAAATCCAAAGGAGGTGTGACATGGTTTCTTCCACCGAACGCGCGGTCCTTGCCGGCGGCTGTTTCTGGGGCATGCAGGATCTGATCCGGCGCCTGCCCGGCGTGATCTCGACGCGAGTGGGCTATAGCGGCGGCGATGTCCCCAACGCCACCTACCGCAACCACGGCACCCATGCCGAGGCGATCGAGATCAACTTCGATCCGGCCAAGACCAGCTTCCGCACGCTGCTCGAATTCTTCTTCCAGATCCACGATCCGACGACAAGGAACCGCCAGGGCAACGATATCGGCGCGAGCTACCGCTCGGCGATTTTCTACACCAGCGATGAACAGAAGCAGATCGCCGAGGACACGATAGCAGACGTCGAAGCGTCGGGCCTGTGGCCCGGCAAGGTCGTCACCGAGCTCGCCCCGGTCGGGCCTTTCTGGGAAGCGGAACCCGAGCATCAGGACTATCTCGAGCGATATCCCAATGGCTACACCTGCCATTTCGCGCGGCCGGGCTGGAAGCTTCCGGTCCGCCAGCATGCGGCCGCGTCATAAACAGCGACCGGGCTGTTTGACATAGCTTTCAAGCGCTTTGATCCGCCCGCCATGCCGGAAGGCATGGCGGGCTTTTTTGCGTTCCGGCCGGTCGTCCCGGAAGGGTAGGCCTCAGCCCTTGGCCCGGCGGCCCTCGTGTTCGTGGCTGCCGATCCAGTGGGCGCGGATGCGGTCGCTGGCTTCGAGATAAGCCATATCGATCAGGTAGGTCAGAAGCTTCTCGCCATCTGCCTCCGCCTTCTGGCGAAGTTCTCGCAAGATCCCCTGCGCGAACTGCAGGTTTTCCATTTTGCTAGGCTGGTCCATGGGTGCCCCCAAATGTCGGTGCGGTAAGTTTGGCTCACTATGCTTGTACGAAGATTGTCGCTTTGCTCGCGGTGAAGCTGTACCCGGTTGCACTGACGCTCGATCAGCGAACCTGTTGGACATCGCGCGGAAATGTCGATATTTTACGCGCCCAATCGGATGGCGACCATGCACGAAGACGAGGGCAGCACTCCTGACAAGTTGCAAGCCATGCTCGATGTGATTGCCAGGAGCGAGCCCTCGAACGAGACCGGGCAAGCCGATTTCGGCCGGTTGAGAGCCGACGCCGCCAAGGCCGCCGGCGTGCTGATCGAATTTTACGGCGATGCGGCCCTGGATCGGGCCAAGCTCATCGAGCGCCGATCGCCCCAGTCGCATTTCGCGCGCATGGTCGCGGCTGAAGTTGGCAGGCGCGGCAAGCGGCCTAGAAGCTAACCCGGGAACGATCGGCGAAAGCTGCTTCAGGACGATCTTCGCCTCCCCAGCCCTGCGCCAAGCCGTTGCTCCACCTCTTCTTCGATGTTGTCCAGAAGATAGGACAGCATGTCGTGTCCGATCGATCGCGCTATGTCCTTGGCCTGCCCGACATGGTTTTGGATCTCGCGCAGAGCCTGCTCCTCGCACACGGCGCCATTCGTCAGGTCGACGAACCAGCCAGGATAAAGCGCTGCCTCGCCCACTCCGTCGACGTAGCATTGGCCGACGGCCAGGATCTTGCGCAACCCCATCTTTTCGGAATGGACCCTGTAGACCTCCCTGAACCCGGACTTGCGCTCCACGGCCTTGCGGATAGCCAACCGAACCCTTGAGCGGTCGTCCTGGTCGATGCTTTGCATGCATCGTTCAAGCGAAGCGCCATGGGAGAACTCGTCGAGTGTCAGACCAAAATAATCTGAAAGATTGGCATCGCCATAGACGCGGTCGCGCTTGATGTCCCAGGTCCAGAACCCGTCGATCGGTGGATACCGCATATGCATGTTGCGGCCGTGTTCAGGTGCCGACGTCATGAAAACCGCCCCGTCCGGCTTCAAGATTCGACAGCACTATGTAGCAAAAAAAGAAAGAAACAAAGATGGCCTTTTGTACAAGGCCGGAAGTCATAAGGCTTGCTGCCGATGGCATTTCGGAATGTCATATTTGATATAACCAGAAGGAGGCCTAAGAAAAAATTTCTTGAGCCGAAAGAATTTTTACTTTGGTATTGCAACCGCAGCTTGGTATTTCACATGGTAAGCGAAGCGGACAAGCAGGCAAACAATCCCGGAGGTTGTATTTCCGCAAGAAGCATGGCTGAAAATTCTTATATTTTGTAAAACGAATAAAAATCTTTGCGTGCTGCTGTCTGGAACCGGGCCGGCTTAACGGCCTCATGCGCATCGCAAAATGCTAACGTCAGCTGATTGGCCGGCAAACCGACCGGTGGTTGAAAAATGCGAAACTTCGAGAAAAGTCCGCGCATATCAGTCCACGGCCGGGCGTTTTTCCGGACGCGCCGGAGGCACCGTTGGACTGAAGGTCGTTATCGTTCCGACTAAAGTCCGCCAAGATCTCATCCTAGGCGGACATTTGCTGTGGCTCCAGGTTGGCTTCAGCGCCCGCGGGCGAATCATCGGCGATCCGGTCATGCTCGAACTGGCGCGCCGCGGGGAGGGCTTGCAACCAGGGCTCGCGGCGTCCGATCCAGAGCTCGTAGCTCGGCACCAGCCCTTCGGTTGGCGCAACGTCCAGGCTGCCGATCGTGACCTCGGCCTCGTCATCGCCGACGAACGGGACGCGGCTTCCGCAGGTGGGGCAAAAGCTGCGGGTGCCGTAGCTGCTGGTGATGCCGGTGGCTTCGAACGCTCGGAGCGGCCATACGGCATAGGCGTGGAAGGCCGATCCGCTTGTCTTGCGGCAGTCCTTGCAGTGGCAGAGGCCGACCCGGAGCGGTTCGCCAGTGACCCGAAACTGGACGCCGCCACACAGGCAACTGCCGCTGCGCGCGATTTCAGGCATTGCCGTTCCTCCTGCGGTCATGCACAGAGCCGCGTTTCTCTCGCGCCCGGCAAGTCCGCTGCTGGTGCTAAAACCCGCAAGAGGTTGCAATGGTTCCGCGCCGGCGCGGAAGAAGCATCGTTCAGTCGGGAAAGTTGATCGGCTCCTCGCACCCGAGAGACGCGGCACTCGCCGTCCCTGGTCGGAACCGTCGTCGAGACAGGCCCTTCCGGCCAGTCGCATTCATTGCCGAATTGCCGGACGAACCGGTCATAGGTGTCCAAACCCGTGGTCAAGACCACGGTATGATCGCTTTTGCCAGCTGCGAAATGGTTGCAAGCGGACCGCGCCCCGCTGATCGTGGCGTCCGAGAACAGAAGTCGGCTTCGACGTCGGCGGAACATGCGCGCGGCTTGCGAGTTCACTTTCTCAATAACAATGCGCGGGATCGCACTGTCAGAGAGAGAGAGAGGAAGAGACCATGGGCCTCGGCACGATTATCATCATCATTCTTATTCTCGCCTTGCTTGGCGGCTTCAGCGGCCTTGGCGGCGGACCTTTCTACGGAACCGGTTATTACGGCGGCGGCGGCCTCGGACTTGTTCTGGTTATCGTGATCATCCTGGTGCTGCTCGGCCGCATCTGACAGCCCACGGCGCAAACAAGCCTCAGGGTGTCGCCAGCGCATCCCTCAGCTTCGCCGCCAGTTGTTCCAGCGTGAACGGCTTGGCGATGAAGTGCACATCGTGGTCGAGCACGCCATTATGCACGACCGCGTTGCGGGTGAAGCCGGTCATGAACACCACTTTCAGCGAGTGGGAATGGCCGCGTGCCTGTTCGGCAAGCTGGCGCCCGTTCATGCCCGGCATGACGATGTCTGTCAGCATCAGTCCGATGGCCGCATTCTCGCCCAGCTTGCGCAGCGCCTCCTCGCCGCTGGCGGCCTCGACGACGGTGTAGCCGAGCTCCAGTAGCGCGGCGGCTGTCGAAGCGCGCACGCGGGCGTCATCCTCGACGAGCAGGACGGTTTCGGTGGCCGGGACATCGCTCCTACCAATTGCTTTTGGTGGCGCTGCCGCCTCTTCCGGACCGGTGAAACGCGGAAGATAGATCTTGATCGTCGTGCCTTCGCCGGGTTCCGAATAGATTTTGACGTGGCCGCCTGATTGCTTGACGAAGCCGAACACCTGGCTGAGTCCGAGCCCCGTGCCTTTGGCCACGGGCTTGGTGGTGAAGAACGGCTCGAAAGCCTTCGCTATTATGTCGGGCGACATGCCGGCTCCTGTGTCGGTCACCGCGATCATCACATACTGGCCTGCCTTCACCTCCGGATGCGCCGCCGCATAGGCTTCGTCGAGAAAGCAATTGGCCGTTTCGATGGTGAGCTTGCCCTTGTCGTCCATGGCGTCGCGCGCGTTGACCGCCAGGTTGATGATCGCGTTCTCGACCTGGCTCGGGTCGGCATGCGTTTTCCAGAGTCCGCCCGCCAGCACCGTCTCGATCTCGACCGTATGGCCGAGCGTACGGCGCAAAAGGTCCGACATGCCGGTGACAAGGCGATTGGCGTCGACGATCTGCGGCGCCAGTGGCTGCTGCCTGGAAAAGGCAAGCAGCCTGGCCGTGAGATTGGCGGCGCGGGCCGCGGCGTCGGCCGCCGCCTCGACAAAGCTCTGCACGTCATGCTCGCCGCGGGCGAGCTTGCGCTGCGCGAGGTTCATGGCGCTGGTGATGACGGCCAGCATATTGTTGAAATCATGCGCGATGCCGCCTGTGAGCTGGCCAACCGCCTCCATCTTCTGCACCTGGCGAAGCTGCGACTCCGCCTTTTCACGCGTCTCGATCTCGCTGAGCAGCGCCGCGTTCTTGGCGCTCAAAGCGTCCTGCGCCGTTGCCACTTCCTGGAAGCGACGACTGGATTGGCGGATCGTGTAGATGGCGAGCAGGAAGATGCCCAGCAGCGCGGCGAACGAGCCGGCGCGCAACCAGCCTTCGATTTGCTCCATGCGCTCCGCGCGGGAAGCAAGGCTCGCGCCGTCGATGCGCCGGATCGCGTCGATATTGGCGCGGATCTGGTCCATGTCCAGCTTGCCCCTGCCGCCGCGCACGATGTCCAGCGCTTTCGCCGAGTTGCCCGTGTCGTAGAGCCTGATCGTCTCCGCGAGCTCGGCCTGTTTGCGTGCGAGCGCATCCTTGATGCCGACGACCAGCTGCGCCCTGTCGCTGCCTGCCGGAAACATCTCGTCGATGCGTTTGAGCAGCGCCGGCAGCGCTTCGACCGCATGCTGATATGGCAGCAGGTAGTTCTTTTCGCCCGTCAGCAGATAGCCGCGCTGGCCGGTCTCGGCGTCCTGGGCGAGCGATTGCAGGCTCGAGAGCAACTGCTGGGCTTCGATCGCTTCTAGGCTGGCGTCGCGGTCTGCGATCTGCGTTTCGGCCAGAATGGCGCGCACGGCGATGATCAGCGCGACAACGGCGAAGCCAGCAAGGAGCGGAAGCGCTTGCCATCGCAGGGCACGTCGCAATCGGACAATCATTGCTTTGTCAGGCCTAAGGAAACCGTGAAATTCGCCAAGTGGTAGGCGGCGGCAAAGCGCAAGGCAATAGTCGGTTCGTAAGGCAACGATTGCGGCAGGCGAGGCAGGCCTGGCTATGTCAAACTTTGATGATCACGGCCTCGGCAGATGCCAGGGTACGGGATGGCGCTTCGGCGTTTGCGGCCGGCCGGCGGCAGATCCATTGGATCCTGCTAGTTCTCGCGCCCGCTGCATTCGAGGCAGGCGATGCTGTGTCCCGGGCAACTCAGCCGATGCGTGCCTCCCGGGCAGCAATGGCCGTTCGAGCTCAGCCAGCGGGCGCAAACGAAAACTCTTTTGGCCCCATGACAACGGGAGCATTCCTGCGGACGCATCAATTCCTCCCATGACGGGACGCGATGTTCCGCTTCAACGACCGTGTTCATCCGTTTAGTCCCCAACGCCTGGATTATCGGTCACATATGTTAATTCACTATTCTTTACATTAGGGTTTATGAATGTGAAAGCCATGAAGGCGACATAAGGCTTTCACGCGCTTGCGTGCTTTCCCTTTGCGCTGCCCTTGTTAAATGTGGTGCCGCCCGAGCGTCGACAGATTCTGGCGGGCAGGGCAGGCAACGGGAATCTCTTGCAATGACATGGACCAGCGCGGGCGCGCTTTTCATCCTGGTCGCCACCTATGCCGGCGTCGCCGTCGGCCGCATTCCTGGCCTGCGCCTCGACCGAGCCGGCATCGCGCTGCTGGGTGGCGCCGCGATGATCGCCATCGGCGCGATCGGCATCGAGGATGCCTATAAAGCCATCAATTTCGACACCATCACTTTGTTGCTCGGCATGATGATCGTCGTGGCGCATCTGAAGGTCTCGGGAGCGTTTCGGGCGCTCGGCGGCTTTGCCATCGAGCATGCCCATGCGCCTTTCATGCTTTTGGTGATGGTGACGCTGTTGACCGGCGTGCTCTCGGCCTTCCTGGTCAACGACGCGATCTGCCTGGTGATGGCGCCGATCGTCGTCCACGTCACACGGGTCATCAACCGCAACCCGGTGCCTTACCTCATCGCCACCTGCGCCGCCTCGAATTGCGGCAGCGTCGCCACCATTACCGGCAACCCGCAGAATATGGTGATCGGCGCGCTGTCCGGCATTTCCTATCCGGCCTTCACGCTGGCGCTCGCGCCGGTGGCTCTGTTCGGCCTGCTGTGCGTCATCGTCATCGTGCGCATCGTCTACCGCGCAGAATTTTCCCGCCCTGCCGAACTCAGCCCGGAAGTCTATCGCGGCCGCATGCTGCCAGGGCAGGTGCTCAAGGCCACTATCGTCTGCGTCTTGCTGGCGATCGCCTTCTTTGCAGGCGTTCCTGTCGCCAAGGCAGCGCTGATTGCCGGCGCCTTCCTGCTGGTCACCCGGGCAATCAAGCCGCGGCGCATCTACCGCGAGATCGACGGGCCGCTGCTCTTCATGTTCGCCGGCCTGTTCGTGGTGGTGGCGGGCGCCGAGCGCACGCTACTCACGCCCGATATGATCGCCTGGGCCAAGAACATCGGCCTCGACGATGTCTGGCGGCTTTCCGGCTTCACCGCGGTGCTTTCCAACATCATGAGCAATGTGCCGGCGGTGCTGGCGCTTCGCCCCTTCATTCCCGGGTTGGAAAACCCGGAGCGCGCCTGGCTGGTCGTGGCGATGAGCTCGACGCTTGCCGGCAACTTCACGCTGCTCGGCTCGGTCGCCAATCTGATCGTCGCCGAGCAGGCAAAGGCGGCCGGCAAGGAGCTTTCCTTTTCCGCCTTTTTCAAGGTCGGCCTGCCGCTGACGCTGGTGACGCTTGCTGTGGGCACAGCCTGGCTGGCCTGGTTATGAGACGCTGGCCTTTCGACCGCCTCGTCCGGAGCGCAGGGAGCGCTACCGGTCCGGCTTAGCTTTTGCCTGTCATCCTTGCCCGTATCAGCGTCGCGGCCGCATGACCGGCAGCAGCGACATAGTCGGGATTGTGATGGATCAGCATGCTGGAAAAGGCGCCGTCCATCAAAAGCACGATCTCGCGCGCCAGCATTTTCGCCTCGTCGACATCGTGGCTTGAAAGCGCGCTTGCCAGCCATTTTTCGAAATTGGTCTTGTGTCGTGCCCCAGCCTTCACAGCCGGATGTCCGGGCGTCGCTGCCAGCTCGGCCGCCGTGCGCAGGAAGCCGCAGCCCTTCCATTTGGGGTGGCGGGCCACCCGCGCCAGGTTGGTGAAGATTGCTTCCACCTTTTTGTCCGCGCCGCCCGCCGCAGCGTTGAACCAGCCGGCCATCTGCTCGAGATTGGGCTGGTCGCGGCCGTCCAGATAGGCAGCGATCAGATCGTCTTTGCTCTTGAAATGGTAGTAGAGCGTGCGCTTGGTAAGCCCGGCTTTCTCGGCCACCGCGTCGACGCTGACGCGGCCGATGCCTTCGGCATAGAACAGCTTGGTAGCCGCGTCGACGAGGCGTTTTCGGGTAGGATTGGCTTCTTCGCTCATCATGTAAGTATACCGACTAGTGAATATACAAGCAATCGAAAGCCTGCTCCTTATCCCGCCGAACTGCCGGAAAGGAAAAGTCATGACCGAACTTGTGCTGAGCGAGACGCGCGACCGTGTCGCCATCCTCACTCTCAACCGCCCCGACAAGCTGAACGCGCTGAATTACGCGCTGATCGACCGGCTGCTTTCGCGTCTCGATCAGATCGAAACGGACGATGGCGTGCGCGCCGTCATCCTTACCGGGGCAGGGGAGCACGCCTTCTCCGCTGGCGCTGATATCCACGAATTCTCATTGAGCGTGGCCGAAGGCGCCGATGTCGCGCTGCGCGATTTCGTGACGCGCGGCCAGCGCCTGACGGCGCGGCTGGAAGCATTCCGCAAGCCGGTCATTGCCGCCGTCAACGGCCTGGCTTTCGGCGGCGGCTGCGAGATCATCGAGGCCGTGCCACTCGCCATAGCCAGCGACCGAGCCTTGTTCGCCAAGCCCGAGATAAAACTCGCCATGCCGCCGACCTTTGGTGGCACGCAGCGCCTGCCGAGGCTGGCCGGCCGCAAGCGCGCGCTTGAACTGCTGCTTACCGGGGATGCGTTCTCGCCCGCGCGGGCATTGGAGCTAGGCCTCGTCAACCAGGTGGTGCCGCACGGTCAGCTGACACCGGCCGCGCTCGATCTCGCGCAGCGTATCGTCAGCCACTCGCAGACGGCGGTAGCGAGCATCCTTGCCGCTGTCGCACGCGGCCTCAATCAGAGCATCGCCGAAGGCCTGCTGGTCGAGGCCGAGCAGTTCGCGCGCATGGCTCCCACGGCCGATCTGCGCGAAGGCCTGAATGCCTGGGTGGAGCGACGCAAGCCGACCTATGACGGCACATGGACGCATATTACCCGGCCGGCCGAGGCAAGACGACAGGCGCGGCGGCTCGATCGAACGGCGAGCGGGGACATGCCGAGTGATCGGCCCAGCTCTATGCCACCGCTTTGAGGTGCGCCGGCGCCTGTGCGCGTGCTGCCGCAGCCAGCATGTCGGTCTGGGTGATCAGCCCGAGTATATGCCGGTCGCTATCGACGATCACCACGGCATGGCTGCGGCCGTCGGTCAGAACAGGCAGCAGGCTCATCGCCGGCGTGTCGGGTGCGGCGGTGCCGGCCTTCGACATCACCCCTTTCACCGTGTCGGTGGCTCTTGTCAGCTCGCGCAGGCCGACCGCGCCGGTGAGCCTGCCGTCCGTGTCGACCACCGGCAAGGTGCGGATGTTGTGGTCGATCAGTTGTTTTCGCGCGTCATCGGCGGAGGCCGTTTCCGCCACGGAGATCACATCGCGGGACATGATGTCTTTGCAAAGCAACGTGCGCTGCGAACGCACCATCGCCTGCAGCTCGACCTGGCGCAGCAGGCGCTCCAGGTCGTCGCGGTCGATATCGAAGGTCTCGTCGAGCGCGGAGAGTGCCGCATCGACATCCTCGGGCCGGAAGCCGACACGCTCGGCCGGAGGCCGGTCCGCGGTGCCGTGGCCGCTGGCGGTAGGCACGTGCACATGGGGATATTTGCGCCGCGACAGCTTGTGGAAAAGGAAGCCGAGCGCAACCAGGATGGTCGAGTTCAGCGCCACGGGTAAGAAGGGAAACAGGAAGCCTGCGGCGGCAACGGCCGGTCCGCCGAGCACGCCGGTAAGCGCTGCTGCGCCGCCCGGCGGATGCAGTGAACGCGTGAACGACATGGCGGCGATCGCCAGCGCCACCGCAAGGCCGGAGGCGATCACCGTGTCGTGCACGAAATGTGCCACCGTCACGCCGACCAGCGCCGAGATCGTGTTGCCGCCGATGATCGACCAGGGCTGCGCCAGCGGGCTCGAGGGAACGGCAAAGAGCAGCACCGCCGAAGCGCCCATCGGCGCCACCAGCATCGCGACATCCGCGCCTTTGCCCATCGCCAGCCCGCTGATCACACCGGTCAGCGCGATGCCGATCACGGCGCCGATGCAGGCGATCAGCCGTTCGCGCAGCGTGGCGCCGGCTAGGATCGGAACAAAGAGGCGGAACGCCATGGCAGGCCCTGGATCGAATGGGGTGGAATTGCGCTGCTCGCAATGCCGCTGAAACCACGGATTTGGAAGCCAAACCAATCCGTATATTCGCAGCTTGAGAGAATATTATTGCGCCGCACGCTGCGCAGGACATGCCGCCAGCGGCCTCCGCTTTCTCAATCGCGCCAAGCCTTTGCGACGGTTTGCGGATTCGGTTCGGCAATTGCCGAATGTCTTGGTTCCGGGGAGGAGCGTGTGTCCGGCGTGCGGCAACCCGCATGTGGATGATTGCTGCAAGGTCAAGCGAGGCGCTGCGCGCCTCGCCCTCCGGGATGGCTGGTCAAGGGAACCGACCGATCAAGGGGCCACCCCGATATGGCCCTTCATGTTCGGATGGAAGCGGCAGAAATAGTCGATCGCTCCCGCTGCCTTCAGCGTGACCTGGCCCTTCGACTTTGCCGGGATCATCACATCCCAGCCGCCTTTGACCGTGGCGGTGTGGGCGAGAATGTCCTTGTTCGTCCACACGATCGTATCGCCGACCTTGGCCTGAATGTTTGCGGGCGAGAAGACCAGTTTGTCGATGGTCACCTCGATGGTCGCCGGGAACGCCGGCGATGCGCCGAGCGCCAGCGCCAGGGCCGGCGCAAGAAGCAGCGGCCTCATTTCAGCATGCCGGCGACATGTTCGGCATGCTGCTCATGCCCTTGGAAGATATTGAGCCCGGTCTCCAGCAGGCTCTTCAGCTCGGCATTGCTGGCTGAAGGGATGAGCAGCGTTTCGAGCGCCCCATTGACCTGCTTGTGATAGGCCACTTCGTTCTCGATATAGGCCTTGTCGAAGGCTGCGCCCTCGAGCTTCGCCAGCTTGGCGCGCTCCTCCTTGGCGGCCTTGGCCAGCGCCTTGCTGGTGTCGTTGTCCTCGGGCGTGACCTTCAGCTTCTTCACCAGGTCGAGCGCCTGTTTGTTCACCGCCTCATGATCGCGCTCCATGTCCTTGGCGAAGTCGACGACCTCCTTGTTCTTGGATTTCTTGATCGCCAGCTTGGCCGCCTCGATGTCGATCGTGTCGGCCGTGTAGGCGATGTGGGCGATCTGCGGGTCGGTGGGCTTGTCGGCGGCTAGCGCCAGCGGCGCGGTGCTCACGAAGAAAAGGGCGGCGAGGGCGGCGGTCTGTCGCATAAACATGGCATCTCCTTCGCCCGGCGCATTGGCTTCGGGCTTCATCTGAGGTTGACGCTGATTGGATGCCCGAAGCGGCGAAACGTTCCCGGGAAAAGTTAGCCCTCGAAACCAAGCCTTTTCATCACCGCCTGGGTCAGCCGCTCGCAGCGCCGGCCGGCGAAGGGGAAGGCGTCGAGCAGCACCGGGCCGATCTCGTCGTCCAGCGCCCTTCGCACCAGCGCCCGCGCCCGGTGCAGTCTCGTCTTCACCGTCTCGGCCCGCACGCCCAGAAGGTCGGCGGTTTCCTCGATGCTGAGGCCCTCGATGACACGGGCGACGAAAACCGTGCGATAGACGTCTGGAAGGCTGTCGGTCGCCCGTTCGACAAGTGCCAGAATCTGCCGCTGCGCCATCGTCCGCTCCGGATCGTCACCTGTATTCCAGTCGCTCAGGGGAAACCGAATGATCTCAGCCTCCGGGTTCTCGGGCATCGCCACGACGCGCTTGCGCTTGCGCAGCCGGCCGAGCGCCTCGTTGATGACGATGCGCGACAGCCAGGTGGAAAGCGAAGCCTCGCCGCGGAAGGCGCCGAGATTGGCGAAGGCGCGCATATAGGCCTCCTGCACGATGTCCTCGGCCTCGGTGTCGTTGCGCACCACGCCGCGCGCGATGCGATAGAGCCGCTGGTTGTGCGTCTTGATGATGGCACGGAACGCATTCGGATCGCGCGCAAGCGCCCGGCGCATCAATGCCATGTCGCCGGCTTCGGCCGCGCCGATCTCGGCGGTTTCGATAGCGGGCTTTTTCATCGCGCCCGATCTCCCGACAGCTGTTGCAATCCGCGATTGGATGCGCCTGCCGACAAAAGGTTCCCAAGTTGGTTGCGCGGGTTATGTTAGCGCTTCGACAGAGGCCTGTCTGCCGTGGTGGATTCCTCCGCCGGTCGGCCAGTCACTCGGCGGCGGCCGCCGTGAGTCCACGCAGAATGTCGGCCTTGAGGTCTTCGACATCCTCAAGCCCGATCTGCAGGCGGATCAGGGGGCCTGCATACGAACCCTTGGCAAGCGTGCGGTCGCCGAGGAAGACCGGAACGGCGAGGCTCTCATAGCCGCCCCAGGAATAGCCAAGGCCAAAGATCTTGAGCGCGTCGAGGAAGGCGTGCTGGGCCTTCTGTCCGCCGCCATTCAGCGCGATCGAGAAGACACCGCTGGAGCCGCAGAAATCGCGCTTCCAGAGCGCATGGTCGGGATGGCTTTCCAGCGCCGGATGCAGCACCTGCGCGACGCCTGGCTGCTCCTCCAGCCAGCGCGCGATGTCGAGCGCGCTCTTGCGGTGATGCTCGAGCCGCACCCCCATCGTGCGCAAGCCGCGCAGCACCTGGTAGACGTCGTCGGGACCGGAACAGCAGCCGAGCGTGCAGAAGCCTTCGTAGAGCTGCTTCCAATAGGCCTCGTTGGCCGACACCGTGCCCAGCAGCACGTCGGAATGGCCGGCTGGATATTTCGTCGCCGCATGTATCGAGATGTCGACACCATGGTCGAGCGGCTTGAAATAGAGCGGCGTCGCCCAGGTGTTGTCCATCATCACGATGGCGTTCGCCGCATGTGCCGCCTGCGCGATTGCCGGGATGTCCTGCACCTCATAGGTGTTCGATCCCGGCGATTCGGTGAACACCACCTTGGTGTTGGGCTTGATCAGCAAAGCGACGCCGGCGCCGATGCGCGGCTCGTAATACTCGACCTCGACGCCGAGCCGCTTCAGCATCGTATCGGCGAAGTGGCGCGTCGGGTGGTAGACGCTGTCGACGATCAACAGGTGATCGCCCGCGGCAAGGAAGGTGAGCAACGGTATCGTCACCGCCGCCAGTCCGGAAGGCACCGCGATCGTGCCGGCCGAACCCTCCAGCGCATCGACCGCGAGCGCCAGCGCATCCATCGTCGGCGTGCCGCGCGTGCCGTAAGTGTATTTCTGGCTGCGCCCGGCCATCGAGGCGGCGTCGGGATAGAGCACGGTCGAGGCGTGCACGACCGGCGGGTTGACGAAGCCGAAATAGTCGCGCGGATTGTTGCCGGAATGGGCAAGCCTCGTGTTGATGCCCATTTCGATGCCGTCTTTAACCATGGTTCGTCGCCTGTCGAATGATGTCAGGAGACCCAGCCATAAAGCGACGGCAAAGCCCGCGCAACCGCGCCGAGTCCGCCAAAGCCGGTCTTCCGCTAGGCCAATCCAAAGCCGCGCAGGCCCAGTAAAGCATCGCTATTGCCGCAGCGGATTCTGCCGCTGGGTCATGCATTCGCGACGGCGCGGCTTGGCTGATTTGTTCGCATGGCCTGCCGGTTTCATGTGCTCTTGTCCGCAATTTGGGCATTTGCGGCAATTGCTTTTCAAACCTCTCTGGAATCGGTCATTTCCCTTGACCTCACAGGAATAATCGCCTTCGATGCGCTTCGTGAATGGGAGGCAGCGCATCGGCAACCGATGCGGGTCCGGGAGTGGGCCTTGAAGTGGGAGCTGCATTCACAAACGAAAAAAGATCAAGCGTCGCCTGGCGATTAGGGGCGCCTGTAACAGAAAAGGGTCTGTGGGTCATGAAACACATTGCAATCGGCATTCTTGGCGCCGCCGCGCTCGGGTTCATGGCGTCCGCCGCTTCGGCCGGCACGCTCGATACCGTGAAGCAGAAGGGCTTTCTCCAGTGCGGCGTCTCGACCGGTCTCGCCGGCTTTTCGGCGCCGGACGACAAGGGTGACTGGAAAGGCATCGACGCGGATTTCTGTCGCGCCGTTGCGGCCGCCGTCTTCGGCGACGCCACCAAGGTCAAGTTCACGCCGCTCAGCGCCAAGGAGCGGTTCACCGCCCTGCAGTCGGGCGAGATCGACATCCTGTCGCGCAACACCACCTGGACCAGCAACCGCGACAGCGCGCTCGGCCTCGATTTTGTCGGCATCACCTACTATGACGGCCAGGGCTTCATGATCAACGCCAAGAAGCTGCCCGGCGTGAACTCCGCGCTGCAGCTTTCGGGCGCCGCCGTCTGCGTGCAGAGCGGCACTACCACAGAGCTCAACCTCGCCGACTACTTCAAGAAGAACAAGATGGAGTACAACCCCGTCGTGTTCGAGAAGCTGGAAGAGGTCAACGCCGCCTATGACGCCGGCCGCTGCGATGCCTACACCACCGACCAGTCCGGTCTCTATGGCATCCGTCTAACGCTGTCTTCGCCGGCCGACCATGTCGTGCTGCCCGAGATCATCTCCAAGGAGCCGCTCGGCCCGGCCGTGCGCCAGGGCGACGACCAGTGGGCGCATATTGCGCGGTGGACGTATTTCGCGCTGCTCAACGCCGAGGAAGCCGGCATCACGCAGGCCAATGTCGACGAGATGAAGACGTCGACCGACCCGAACATCCAGCGCCTCCTCGGCACTGAGCCCGACGGCAAGTACGGCGCCGATCTCGGCCTTTCCAACGACTTTGTCGTCAACATCGTCAAGGCTGTCGGCAACTACGGCGAAATGTTCGAGCGCAATGTCGGATCGGGCAGCCCGCTCAAGATCGCGCGGGGCATCAACGCGCTGTGGACCAAGGGCGGCCTGCAATACGGTCCGCCGATCCGCTGATTGAAACGTGATCCGGGAGGCAGGTTGTCTGCCTCCCGGTTTCTCTTTCCAGGGGACGGTCCATGGCTTCGCAGGAAATCCTTCGCGAGGAGCCGAGCCGCGGCTCCTTCATCAATGACCCGAGAATACGCAGCCTGTTCTTTCAGACGCTGGTCGTGATCCTGCTGTTCGGCTCGATCTGGTGGATCGTCCACAACGTCATCGAGAACCTCCAGCGCCTGCACATCGCTTCAGGCTTCGGTTTCCTCAGGAGCAGGGCCGGCTTCGACATCTCCGACACGCCGATCGCTTACACGTCCGACTCGACCTATTTCCGCGCGCTGGTCGTCGGTTTGCTCAACACGATCATCGTTGCCGTCGCCGGCATCGTGCTTGCCACGATCGTGGGCTTCACCATCGGCATTGGCCGCTTGTCGCAGAACTGGCTGATCCGCAAGATCTGCACGGTCTATGTCGAGATCTTCCGCAACATCCCGCCGCTGCTGGTCATCTTCTTCTGGTATTCAGGCGTGCTCGCCGTGCTGCCGCCGCCGCGCGAGAGCATCCACCTGCCTTTCGGCTCCTTCCTCAACCAGCGCGGTTTCTATTTTCCGCGCGCCGTTTGGGGGGACGGCTCCTGGCTGATGGGTGTCGCATTGCTGCTGGCCATTGCAATGGCCTGGTTCGTCGCCCACAGGGCGCGACAGCGACAGAAGGCGACCGGCCAGCAGTTCCCGGTCTTCTGGACGTCGCTCGCGCTTGTCGTCGGCCTGCCGGTGCTGGCCTTCCTGCTCGGCGGCATGCCGCTCACCTTCGATTTTCCGAAGCAGTCGACCTTCAACCTGACCGGTGGCTTCTGGGTCAAGCCGGAATTCCTGTCGCTCTTGCTGGCACTCTCCTTCTACACGGCGGCCTTCATCGCCGAGATCGTGCGCGCCGGTATCAGGGGGGTCAGCAAGGGGCAGAGCGAAGCGGCGGGTGCGCTCGGCCTCCGCTCCGGTCCGATCTTGCGGCTGGTGGTCATTCCGCAGGCGATGCGCATCGTCATCCCGCCGCTCACCAGCCAGTATCTCAACCTGACCAAGAACTCCTCGCTGGCGATCGCCATCGGCTATCCGGACCTTACCGCGACTGCCGGCACGGTGCTCAACCAGACGGGCCAGGCGGTGGAGGGCGTGTTCATCATGATGATCGCCTATCTGGTGCTGAGCCTCGTGACGTCCTTTGTCATGAATATCGTCAACGCCAGAATGGCGCTGGTGGAGAGGTAGGGCCATGCAGGAACACGACATGTCCTGGGTGCGCACCGAGATGGCGCTTGCCCAGCCGGCACCGCCTACCGAACGCGGCGCCTATGCCTGGGTGCGCAAGAACCTGATCGGTTCGGTCGGCGACACCGTCCTCACAATCCTCGGTATCGCCATCGTGCTGTGGATCCTGCCGCAGGTCATCAACTGGGCCTTCCTCAATGCCCAGTGGACCGGGCCGGACCGCACGGTATGCACGACCGCTTCGCAAGGCGGCATCCAGCCCGACGGTTGGACCGGCGCCTGCTGGGCTTTCGTCAACGCCAAGTTCGGCCAGTTCATGTTTGGCACCTATCCGATCGAGGAGCGCTGGCGGCCGATTCTGGTCGCCATCCTGTTCGTGGCGCTGCTGGTGCCGATGCTGATCCCCCGCGTTCCGCGCAAGGGGTTGAACGCGCTTCTGCTCTTCGTGGCGCTGCCGGTCGTCGCCTTCTTCCTGCTGGTCGGCGGCGTGTTCGGCCTGCCGCATGTCGAGACCCCGCGCTGGGGCGGGCTGCTGGTCACGCTCAGCCTGTCCTTCGTCGGCATTGCCGTGTCGCTGCCGATGGGCATCTTGCTGGCGCTCGGCCGGCGTTCGAAGATGCCGATCATCAAATGGCTTTGTATCGTCTTCATCGAGACGGTGCGCGGCATTCCGCTGATCACGGTGCTGTTCTTCGCCAGCGTCATGCTGCCTCTGTTCCTGCCGGAAGGCGTCAGCTTCGACAAATACCTGAGGGCCCTGATCGGCGTGTCGCTGTTTGCCGCCGCCTACATGGCGGAAGTGATCCGCGGCGGCCTGCAGGCGATCCCGAAGGGCCAGTATGAAGGCGCCGACTCGCTCGGCCTCGGCTACTGGCAGAAGATGGGCCTGATCGTGCTGCCGCAGGCCCTGAAACTGGTCATCCCCGGCATCGTCAACACCTTCATCGGCATGCTCAAGGACACGAGCCTGGTTCTGATCATCTCGATGTTCGACCTGCTCGGCGTGGTCAAGCAGAACTTCGCCGACCCCAATTGGGCGACGCCACAGACCCCGAAGTCGGGCCTGATCTTTGCCGCCTTCGTTTTCTGGCTGTTGTGCTTCGGCATGTCGCGCTATTCAATGTACACCGAACGCCGGCTCGACACCGGCTACAAAAGATAAAAAGGGGAATTGGCCATGGCCACCGAAAACGCCGTCAGCGCGGAAGACCTCAAGGTCAATGCCGGAAAGATGCATGTCTCGACCACCGATGTCGCCATCGATATCGTTGGCATGCACAAATGGTATGGCGAATTCCACGTGCTGAAGGACATCAACCTCAAGGTGATGCGCGGCGAGCGCATCGTCATTTGCGGACCTTCGGGATCGGGCAAATCGACCATGATCCGCTGTATCAACCGGCTGGAAGAGCATCAGAAGGGCAAGATCATCGTCGACGGCAAGGAGCTCACCAACGATCTGAAGAAGATCGACGAGGTGCGCCGCGAGGTCGGCATGGTGTTCCAGCACTTCAACCTGTTCCCGCATCTGACCATCCTGGAGAACTGCACGCTGGCGCCGATCTGGGTGCGCAAGATGCCGAAGAAGCAGGCCGAGGAGATCGCCATGCATTTCCTCAAGCGCGTCAAGATTCCGGAACAGGCCAACAAATATCCGGGCCAGCTCTCCGGCGGTCAGCAGCAGCGCGTGGCGATCGCGCGCTCGCTGTGCATGAACCCGCGCATCATGCTCTTCGACGAGCCGACCTCGGCGCTCGATCCGGAGATGATCAAGGAAGTGCTGGAGACGATGGTGGGGCTGGCGGAAGAGGGCATGACCATGCTCTGCGTCACCCACGAGATGGGCTTTGCCCGCAAGGTCGCCAATCGCGTGATCTTCATGGATCAGGGCCAGATCGTCGAGCAGAACACGCCGGCCGAGTTCTTCGACCATCCGCGCCATGAGCGTACGAAACTGTTCCTGTCGCAGATCCTGCACTGAGCGGGCCTCTGCTTCGTCATTCTAGGGCGGAGCAAGGAGCGAGCGACGCGGCGCAGACCCTAGAATCCATGCCGTGACACCGAGGCGTTGCCACGTTTCAGAATTCCGCACCGCTGCACCCCTCGGCAGAGGTCACGGCATGGATACTCGGGTCAAGCCCGAGTATGACGACGTCCCGGACAGAACCGCCGCGCCCGATGGGAAGAATCCTGCGATACTTGGCGATGCTGGTGGGTGCGGTGGTGCTTGCCGCCGCGCTCGGCACGCTGGTGCCGCGCCCGCTCTGGCCAGCCGCCGCCGGCGGCGAGGGGACGCGCCACATATTGGTGCTGAAGAACCCGATCCACACCGACATCGCCGTGCCCCTCGACGATGGCGTGCGCCGGCGCTTTGCCTTCCTGGCCGATGCCGGTCTGCCGATGGGCGCGCCGGAGGAGCGCTACATCGTCTTCGGCTGGGGCGGTCGCGCGTTCTATCTGGAGACGCCGACCTGGTCGCAACTGAAGGCCGGGCCGGTGTTGAAGGCGCTGACGCTCGACGCTTCGGTGATGCATGTCGATCTTGCCGGCGCGATCAAGGAACCACACCCGGATGTTGCAGGTTTCGACATCGACGAGCAGCACTTTTCGACGTTGCTCGACTACATCGCCGCGAGTTTCCAGCAAGGGCCTGAGGGACCAGTGGTGATCGAGAATGCGGGCTATTCAACCTATGACCGTTTCTACGAAGCCAACGGCCATTTCAACGCTCTGGTCGGCTGCAACACCTGGACGGCAGCAGGACTGCGTATTGCAGGCCTTCGCACGGGATGGTGGAACCCGCTGCCGATGTCGTTGGGGTGGTCGCTGAGGATGTACAATTAGCACTCGTCCAAGCGAGCGCCGAGTTCCGTCACACCCCCCTCTGGCCTGCCGGCCATCTCCCCCGCAAGGGGGAGATCAGCTGTAGCTGCGGCTTTCGCCAATCGCCAACGTCGCAGGATGAACGAGGCGCGTGAGCTGCCAATCTCCCCCCCTTGCGGGGGAGATGTCCGGCAGGACAGAGGGGGGCGCTGTCCCGCCAGCCTATCCAACTTTTCGCCCGTTAGGCATCCACTACCGCCTCACAACCTTCCGCTCCTCCCAGCCATACAGCCAGTCCAGATCGGCCGCGAGTTTCTCCGCCGGCCGCGTCGCCAGCACCAGGTTGCGGGCAATCGCCACCGGTCCCCTGGCATGCCAGGCCAGGCGATTGAGCGTGCCGCGCTTCAGCACCTTTTCGACGCGCGGCCGTCTCAGATTCTCCCAGATAGTCAGGCTCTGCTTCGGATCGTCCGGAAAATCGGCGACCAGATTGGCCAGCATCGCGGCATCCTCGATCCCCATCGCCGCGCCCTGCGCCGCGAACGGCGTCATGGCATGCGCGGCGTCGCCGATCAGCGCGATGCCTTGCGGGACCGCCCAGCGCTGTTGCCGGACCGTGTGCATCGGAAACGCCGTCCATGGCCCCGCCAGCGCGACGAGCCTTGCGAGCTTCGCCGCGGTGCCGCGCATGGCACTGGAGAGGATGGCCGGGTCGGCATGGCCTGACCAGCCTTCCGCGATCCGCTCGCCCTTGGTGAAGGCGGCGAGATTGATGGCGCTGCCCTTACTCACCGGATAGGCGACCATATGGAAGCCGGGATGCAGGAAGGTGGTGACGCATCCCGCCGCGCCGATCTCGGCAAAAGCCTGCCCTGCGGGGCTTTCGGTCGCCACTGTGGCGCGCCATGCCAGTCGGCCCGAGAAGCGGCTTTTCGCGAAACCGGATTCCCCGCCGGCAAGCTGTGCGCGAACCGTGGACCAGACGCCGTCGGCTCCGACCAGCAGGCTGCCAGCGACCTGTGCAGATTTGCCATCCGTCTCGACTGTCACGCTGATACCCGGCGCGTCGGCCGCGATGTCGGTCACGCGCGCGCCGATGGCAAGCTCGATATCGGGCCGGTCCGCCACTGCCGCCATCAGCGCTGCCTGCAGGTCGGCGCGATGCGCCACCAGATAGGGCGCGCGCCAGCGTTTTTCTCCGGCTTGTCCAAGCGGCACGCGGGCCAGCTCGCGCAGGCTTCTCGCGTCCTTCAGCACCACCGCTTCAGGCCGGATCGCGTCGGCCAGCAGGCGATCGAGCACGCCGAGCTGGCGCAGGATGCGGGTCGCGTTGGGGGAAAGCTGGAGCCCGGCGCCGGCGGCTTCGAGCTGCTTTGCCTGCTCGAACAGCTTTACCGGGAAACCGCGCTCGGCAAAAGCGAGCGCCGCCGTCAATCCGGCGATGCCAGCCCCGGCGATGACGATTTGCTGGGACCGTGTTTCAGCCATGATCGAGGAAAAAGGGTCAGGCGGCCTGGTCGACATAGAGGCAGCCGGCCGGCTGCGTTTCCGTCGCCTTCAGCGCCGGCGAATAGCGGTAGAGCGTCGAGCAGTAGGGGCAGACCTTTTCATTGTCGTCGCCCATGTCGAGGAACACATGCGGATGGTCGAAAGGCGGGTTGGCGCCGGTGCACATGAATTCCCTGACGCCGATCTCGATGACCGGATGGCCCGCGTCGTTCTGGAAATGGGGAATGCTACCGCCTGCCATCGTCGTCTCCAATTGGGTTCGGCCAGTGGGTGTGACCCGTCTGCATCTGGAGCATAACAGGCCAGTTTGCAAGATCGATGAAATCAAACTGTCGCAAAAGGCTGGCAGAGGATAAGTTGAGCCGGTTAAGCGCATGGCTCCGCGCACGGATCGATTCCGTGACGATCATGCGTCACAAAAACATGTTAGAGCGTCGCCGAACGGCAATATGCGGCGCTCCCTGGGGACGGTAGCGGGCAAGAGCGGGAAACCATGAACGAACTGAAGCCTGTGCAGAGCGAGTTCATCACCGTCGTGGCGGCAAGCCCGGACGGCGGCAATCCCGACCGTTTCGTCAACCGCGAATTCTCCTGGCTGCAGTTCAACCGCCGCGTGCTGGAGGAATCGCTGAACGAGCATCATCCGCTGCTCGAGCGCGTCCGCTTCCTGTCGATCTCGGCCGCCAATCTCGATGAATTCTTCATGGTCCGCGTCGCCGGCCTCGCCGGCCAGGTGCGCGAGGGCATCGCGCTGAAAAGCCCGGACGGCCGCACGCCCGAGCAGCAGCTCGAGCAATTGCTGCGCGAGGTCGAGCGCCTGCAGGAGGACCAGCAGAAGAGCCTCTCGGCACTGATGGTCCTGCTCAACAAGGAAGGCATCGAAAGCATCACCCGCGATGCGCTGACCAAGGACGAGAAGGCCTGGCTGGAGGAGCATTTCCAGGAACAGGTTTTCCCGGTGCTGACGCCGCTGTCGATCGACCCGGCGCATCCGTTTCCCTTCATTCCCAATCTCGGCTTTTCCATCGCCCTGCAACTGCGTCATCGCAAGAATGGCGAAGAGATGAGCGCACTGCTGCGCCTGCCGGTGGCGCTCAAGCGTTTCATCCGCCTGCCCGACCGCAAGAACCATGTCCGCTTCATTCCGCTGGAGGAAGTGGTCGGCATCTATATCGGCAAGCTTTTCCCCGGCTACGAGGTCAAGGGCTCGGGCACGTTCCGCATCATCCGCGACAGCGACATCGAGGTCGAGGAAGAGTCGGAAGACCTGGTGCGCCTGTTCGAAACGGCGCTGAAGCGGCGGCGTCGCGGCTCGGTGATCCGCATCGAATTCGACACGCTGATGCCGGCTCAATTGCGCGACTTCGTCGCCGGCGAGCTCGGCGTCTCGTCGAGCCGCATCAGCGTGCTCACTGGTCCGCTGGCACTCAACCAGATCTCCGAGATCGTCGCCATTCCGCGCGATGATCTCAAATTCACGCCCTACAATCCGCGCTTTCCCGAGCGCATCCGCGAGCATGGCGGCGACTGCTTCGCCGCCATTCGCGAGAAGGACATCGTCGTCCATCACCCCTACGAGTCCTTCGACGTGGTGGTGCAGTTCCTGCGTCAGGCCGCTGCCGACCCGGAAGTGGTGGCGATCAAGCAGACGCTCTACCGCACCTCGAACGACAGCCCGATCGTGCGCGCGCTGATCGACGCTGCAGAGGCCGGCAAGTCGGTCACGGCGCTGGTCGAGCTCAAGGCGCGCTTCGACGAGGAGGCCAACATCCGCTGGGCGCGCGACCTCGAACGCGCCGGCGTGCAGGTCGTGTTCGGCTTCCTGGAATTGAAGACCCACGCCAAGATGTCGCTGGTGGTGCGCCGCGAGGACGGCAAGCTGCGCAATTACGTGCATCTCGGCACCGGCAACTACCACCCGGTCACCGCGCGCATCTACACCGACCTGTCCTTCTTCACCACCGACCCGACGATCGCGCGCGATGTCGCGCAGCTCTTCAATTTCATCACCGGCTATGCCGAGCCGGCCGAGGAGATGCGCCTTGCCGTATCGCCCTTCACGCTGCGCAAGCGCATCCTGAAACACATCTCGGACGAGATCCTCCATGCCCGTGAGGGCCGGCCATCGCGCATCTGGATGAAGATGAACGCGCTGGTCGATCCGACCATCATCGATGCGCTTTACGACGCCAGCCGCGCCGGCGTCGAGATCGACCTCGTCGTGCGCGGCATCTGCTGCCTGCGGCCTCAGGTGCCCGGTCTGTCGGAGAACATAAGGGTGAAATCGATCGTCGGCCGTTTCCTCGAGCACAGCCGCATCTTCTGCTTCGGCAACGGCCACGGCCTGCCGTCGGACGAGGCGATCGTCTACATCTCGTCGGCCGACATGATGCCGCGCAATCTCGACCGCCGCGTCGAGACCCTGGTGCCCATCACCAATCCAACTGTGCATGAACAGGTGCTCGGCCAGATCATGCTGGGCAACATCATGGACAACCAGCAAAGTTTCGACGTATTGGCTGACGGCACCTCCCGGCGCGTTGTGCTGGAGGAAGGCGAGGAACCGTTCAACGCGCAGGAATATTTCATGACCAATCCGAGCCTGTCGGGACGGGGTGACGCGCTGAAATCGCATGCGCCCAAGCGCATTGCCCAGTTCAAGCGCCGCAAGAAGAACGGCGCCGCGTGATCGCAGTTTCCCAGGGCCGGCTTCAGGACCGGCGGCCGCTGTCGATCATCGACATCGGATCGAACTCGATCCGCCTTGTCGTCTATGAGGGGCTGGCCCGCTCGCCCACGCTTCTGTTCAACGAAAAGATGCTGGCCGGCCTCGGCCGCGGCATCGTTTCGACGGGTAAGCTCGATCCCGAGGCGGTGACGCGCTCGATGGAGGAATTCCGTCGTTTTCGCGCGCTTTCGGATCAAGCCGGCGCCGAGCATATGTATGTGCTGGCCACCGCCGCCGCGCGCGAGGCCGGCAACGGTCCCGATTTCATCCACCGCGCCGAGGACGTGCTGAGGACCGAGATCCGCGTACTCACCGGCCGCCAGGAGGCTTATTATTCTGCGCTCGGCGTCATGTCCGGCTTCCATCCCGCCAACGGCATCGCCGGCGACCTCGGCGGCGGCAGCCTCGAGCTGATCGACATCAACCGCGAGACGATCGGCCAGGGCATCACGCTGCCGCTTGGCGGCCTGCGCCTGCAGGACATGGCCAAGAACTCGCTCGTCCAGGCCCAGAAGATCGCCCGCCAGGAGCTGGCGCGGGCAAAGCTGCTCAAAGGCGGGCAGGGCAGGGTCTTCTACGCCGTCGGCGGCACCTGGCGAAACCTCGCCAGGCTGCATATGGAGATGACCAACTATCCGCTCGGCGTCATGCATCACTACGAGATATCGGCCGACAGCGCGCAGGCTTTCCTGAAACAGGTCGCCAAGGGCGAGGTCGAGAAGGTGAGGGGCATCGAGGGTGTCTCCAAGAACCGCCGCTCGCTCTTGCCCTACGGCGCCGTCGTGCTGCAGGAGATCATGACGGCGATGCAGCCTTCTAAGATCGTGGTTTCGGCGCAGGGCGTGCGCGAGGGCTTCCTCTATTCGCTGCTCGACGCCGAGGAGCAGAAATCCGATCCGCTGATCTCGGCCGCCGAGGAACTGGCGCTTTTGCGCTCGCGCTCGGTGCACCACGCGCATGACCTGGTCGAATGGACCGGCAAGGCGTTCAAGGCCTTCGGCATCGACGAGACGGAGGACGAGGCGCGCTACCGCCATGCCGCCTGCCTGCTCGCCGACATCGGCTGGCGCGCGCATCCTGAATATCGCGGCAGGCAGTCGCTCAACATCATCGCGCATGCCTCTTTCATCGGCGTCGACCATCCGGGCCGCGCCTATCTGGCTCTGGCCAACGCCTATCGCCACGACGGCATCTTCAACGACGGCATCGCGCCCGAGATCAAGGCGCTGGCGCCGCCCAGGCTGTTGGAGCGCGCCCGCTTGCTGGCGGCGATGATGCGCGTGGTCTATCTGCTCACCGCAGCGATGCCCGGCGTGATGCCGAGGCTGAAATGGGAAAGCCGCGGCAACGGCGCGCTCGCCCTGGTGCTGCCGGCCTCGCTCGCCGATCTTTATGGCGAACGGCCGGCTGGCCGTCTGGCGCAGCTTGCGCGCATCACCAACCGCCGCCTTGTGCTGGCGGTGGAAGGCGGGCCGAGCATTTCGGTCAAATAGGGCCGGCTTAGCTCACTTCGGCGCCGCGATCCCGAAGCCGCGACCGTCCAGCGACCAGGCGCCAGCGCCGGCCATGGCATGCGCCAGGAAACCGCCGGCAATGGCGATGTCCTTCATCAGCATCTGTTGATGCAGGAAGGACAACATCGGATCGTCGCCTTGGTGGTAATGGCCGATGAAGCCGGCGGCGATGCAGAAAGCGGCAAGCAGCAACGCAACGATCGGCGTCTGGAAGCCGATCAGGATCAGCGATCCGGCGGTCACTTCGAACAGGCCGGTCCCCCAGGCGGCCAATGTGGGCAAGGGCAGGCCGAGGCCGGCGAAATAGCTGCTCGTAGCGGCGATGTCGCTGAGTGCTTGAAGCCCCGACGGCACGAACAGGGCGGCGAGCAGCAGTCGCGCGATGAGAAGCAGTGCGTTGCGGGCCATGACCACCACCTTCCTTGTCGGCACGGTCCGGCAATGCCGGACCGGAGCATTAAGTCTAGTCCAGCAACGAAAAAGCGGCGCGGAAAATTCCGCGCCGCTCGACAGGGCTTGGGAGGAAGGGAACTGTTCGAGCTCAGGCGCGCTTGGCGTCGATCGAATAGGCGCCGGCGCCGGAGGAGGCGAGCAGGATGAAGCCGCCGGTGATGGCGAGGTTCTTGAGGAACTGGATCATCTGCATCTGGTCGGCCCAGCCGGTATGCGCGACCAGCCCGGTGGCGATCGTGAAGATGGCGAGCACCCAGGCGGCGATCCGGGTCTGGAATCCGACGAGGATGGCAAGGCCGCCGAGCAACTCGATCAGGCCGACGACAACGGCCGTCACGGTCGGGACCGGCAGGCCGAGGGCACCGAAATAGCCGGCGGTGCCGGAAATGGCGGTGAGCTTGCCGAAGCCGGAAAGCAGGAAGATGACGGCAAGCAGGATGCGGCCGAGCAGGATCGTGGTGGAGCTGTTGGATGCGGTGCCGTTGCCGGCGACGGAAGAGTTGATGGACATGGAGGTTCTCCGAACGGGGTTGAATGGCCCGTCAGATAAACGATGGAGACTGTTCACCAAAGCCGCCTATGCGGCAACACATTGTTCACAGGACGTGCATCCTATGATTCTGCGGCCGGCGTGAAATTCATGCCGTGGAAGTCGGTGACGGGAGCAAATTTTCCCACCGCAAAATACCGCATCGGTCTCGCCCGGAATGAGGAAGCCGCCCTCAGCCCGGATGCGTCATGTCCTCCGGCCGTACCAGCCGATCATAATCGGCTTCGCTGACCAGCCCGGTGGCCAAGGCTTCTTCGCGCAAGGTCGTGCCGTTCTTGTGCGCGGTCTTGGCTATCTTGGCGGCGTTGTCGTAGCCGATGGTGGGGGCGAGCGCCGTCACCAGCATCAGCGAGCGCTCCAGCGCGGCCTTGATGTTGTCCTCGCGCGCCTCGATGCCGACCACGCAATTGTCGGTGAAGGAGACGGACGCGTCGGCGAGCAGCTGCACCGACTGCAGGAAGTTGTAGGCCATCAGCGGGTTGTAGACATTGAGCTCGAAATGGCCCTGACTGCCGGCGAAGGCGAGTGCTGCGTTGTTGCCGAACACCTGCACGCAAACCTGCGTCAGCGCCTCGCACTGGGTCGGGTTGACCTTGCCCGGCATGATCGAGGAGCCCGGCTCGTTCTCCGGCAGCGACAGCTCGCCGAGGCCCGAGCGCGGGCCGGAACCGAGCAGGCGGATGTCGTTGGCGATCTTGAAAAGCGCCGCGGCCGCCGCGTTGATCGCGCCATGCGAGAACACCATGGAATCGTGTGCCGCCAATGCCTCGAACTTGTTCGGCGCGGTCACGAAGGCGATGCCGGTGATCGAAGCGATGCGATCCGCCACTTTTTCGGCGAAACCGACCGGCGCGTTGAGGCCGGTGCCGACGGCGGTGCCGCCTTGCGCCAGTTCCTGCAGGCCGGGCAGCGTGAGCTCGATGCGCTTGATCGACGAGGCGACCTGCGCGGCATAGCCGGAAAATTCCTGGCCAAGGGTCAGCGGCGTGGCGTCCTGCGTGTGCGTGCGGCCGATCTTGATGATGTGGTTGAAGGCGCGCGCCTTGGCGTCGAGCGCCTTGTGCAGATGGTGCAGCGCCGGGATCAGATGGTGCACGACCCGCTCGGCGCAGGCGACATGCATGGCCGTCGGATAAGTGTCGTTGGACGACTGGCTCATGTTGACGTGGTCGTTGGGGTGCACCGGCTTCTTCGAGCCCATCACGCCGCCGAGCATCTCGATCGCCCGGTTGGAGATCACTTCGTTGGCGTTCATGTTGGACTGCGTGCCGGAGCCTGTCTGCCAGACAACCAGCGGGAAATGCGCGTCGAGCTTGCCGTCGATGACCTCCTGCGCCGCCTCGACGATCGCCTTGCCGACGGCGGGATCGAGCCGCTTCATCTCCATGTTGACCTCGGCCGCGGCGCGCTTGACGATGCCCAAGGCGCGGACGATCGAAGCCGGCTGCTTTTCCCAACCGATCTTGAAATTGCCCAGAGAACGCTGCGCCTGCGCGCCCCAATAGCGATCCGCCGCGACCTCGATGGGGCCGAACGTATCGGTTTCGGTTCTGGTCTTTTCAGCGCTCACGGCCACTCTCCGGTCTGTCGATTTGGGCAAGGGCGTATCGCGTTGCACAAACGGCATCAAGCGGAGATTGCGGGCAGGGAAGATGCAAATCGGTTGAAGCTGCGCCCTCCTCGTTCTCCCCTCGCGGGAGAAGGTGGATCGGCGCGCCGCGCCGAGACGGATGAGGGGTGTTCCAGCGGAGTGAGACGTTGGCTTTCCCTGGAGCCCCCTCTTATCCGGCCGAGGCCAGGCCGACGGGCGTGGGCAGGCGAAGGGCCAGTCGCCCCGCGACGAAATCCTTGACCTGGCGCACCGCCTGCTCGCGCGTGACGCTGCCCGGCTGCAGGCCGAGCCTGAGCCACAGCCCGTCAATCAGCGCCGTGACGCCAAGCACGATCTCGTCGGCCAGTTCGGGCGAAGTGAGGCCGCGCAGGCCGGACAAAAGGTTCGAGCGCATGCGCGCGTGTATGACCTTCTGGATGCGCGCCAGCTTCTCGTCGCGCGGCACCTCGGCGCAGAGCGACAGCCACGCATGGCAGAGCGGCGGCAGGAACAGGTGCTCCTCGAAATTGCCCTCGATCACTGCGTCCAGCCGTTCCATCGGCGTCCGCGCCCGCTCAAGCCGGGCGACCACGGCGTGGCAGAGCACGGCGTTCGCCTCGCGCATGGCGTGCTCGAACAGCTCCTGCTTGTTGCGGAAATAATGCAGCACGATGCCTTTCGAGGCGCCAGCCTGGGCCGCGACCTTTTCCAGCGTCGCGCCGGCGATGCCTTCGCGCTCCAGAACGGCGAACGCCGCCTGCCGCAACTCCTTGCGGCGTATGTCGCTGAGGCGCGTGAGTTTCACCCGACCGATCCATGCATGGCGAATCCATGTTGACATTTTCGTCCGCTCAGATCAACAATTGACCAATGGGACAATAAGTCGACCAAGAGGTCAATTTCGACAATGAGGAGAACCCGAATGTTGCGCATGCTTGCGAATGGCGTCTGTCTCGCGGCCCTGATGCTGGCTTCCCCGGCGGCCTGGGCCGCCGAGGCCGAGAGCTGCAGAGCGGTCCGCATGGCCGAGCCCGGCTGGAACGATCTTGCCTTCACCACGGGCGTGGCCAAGGTGCTGCTCCAGGCGCTCGGCTACGAGCCGCAAAGCGAGGTGCTCGGCATCAACGTCATCTACGAAGGCATGAAGAACAAAGACCTCGACCTGTTCCTCGGCTATTGGGATCCGGCGATGGTCACTTATTACGAGCCCTACAAGAAGGACGGCTCGATCGAGAATGTGCGGGTCAATCTGGTCGGCGCCAAATACACGTTCGCCGTGCCGACCTATGTCTGGGACGCCGGCGTCAAGGACCTGTCCGACCTGCACAAATTCGCCGACAAGTTCGGCAAGAAGATGTACGGCATCGAGCCCGGCTCCAATCAGCTGATGATGGACGCCATTGCCGATCCCAAGTTCGGCCTCAACGGCTGGCAGGTGGTGGAGTCGAGCGAAGCCGGCATGCTCTCGGAGGTTGGCTACGAGATCAAGGAAAAGCAGTTCATCGTCTTCCAGGGTTGGGCGCCGCATCCGATGAACACGATGTACGACTTTAAGTACCTGACCGGCGGCGACAAGTTCTTCGGTCCGAACTTCGGCGCCGCCACCGTGACGACGCAGGTGCGCAAGGGTTTTCTGCAGGAATGCCCGAACGTCGCGCGGTTCCTGAAGAACATCGCCTTCGACATCGACATGGAAAATGTCGGTATGGGCTACCTCATCAATGACGGCATGAAGCCGGAGGACGGGGCGCTGAAGTCGATCACCGCGCACAAGGATCGCCTCGATGCCTGGCTTGCCGGCGTCACCACCTTTGATGGCAAGCCCGGCCTTGCCGCGGTCAAGGAAAAGCTCGGGCTTTGAGATTGACAGCTTTTGAGCTGGCGGATCAGGAGGCCGAGCAGGACGCTTGGGCCGGCCGCAAGGAGATCCTCGATGTCGGCGGTCTCGACCTTGCCTATGTCGAGGTCGCCGGCACGGAGCCGCCGCTGCTCTTGGTGCATGGCTTCACCGACACCAGCCGCAGTTTTTCGCTGCTGGCGCCGCATCTCTCCGGGCGCCGGCTGATCATGCCGGACTTGCGTGGCCATGGAGGTTCGCAGGCGGGCGAGGGCTGCGGCGTCGCCGATTTCGTCGACGACACCGCCGGCTTGATCCGGCGCCTGCGGCTGGACCGACCCGTCGTCGTAGGCCATTCGCTGGGTGGCATGGTGTCGATCGCGCTGGCCGCTCGGTATCCGGAGCTGATCCGCGGGCTGGTGATCATGGCCAGCGCGCTGAAGCCCGATTTCGGATCAAATCACCAGTTGATCGACGGCGTCGCGGCTTTGCGCGATCCGATCTCGCCGTCGGATCCGTTCTACGACTGGTGGCATGCCTGCCAGCCGGGTGTGCCGCGGGCTTTTCTCGCCGGTCTGGCGAAGGACGCCTCGGCGATCCCGGCGGCGCACTGGCGCGCCATTCTCGAGGAAGTCCGCCGCACCGATCTGACCGCCGCGGCGCGGGCCGTGCAGGTCCCGACGCTGATCATCGCCGGCGGGTGCGATCCGCTTTTCGGCGCTGCGCACCAGCAGTCAATGGCAGAGACGATCGCCGGATCGCGTACGGTGTGGGCGCAGGATTGCGGTCACAACCCGCATTGGGAAGACCCGGCCTTTGTCGCCGAGGCAATAGCGGGCATGTTGCCAGCCGCATGACTATCGCAATAGCGATCGGGCGGTAGGCGTCAGCCGCAACGTCTCGTCCGGCTTTGAGGAAAAGGCCTGCATGGTTTCGCGGATCGCCCGCCATGCCGGCGAAGCGGCGAGGGCGGCTTGATGGCCGGCATGGGCATCGACATCGTCGAAGCCGGTGACGATGATGAGGACATTTTCGCCGGCACGTACCGGCAATCGCGGAAACGTATTTTCAGCGTGCTCGCTGACGAAGGCGCCGAGCAGTCGGGCGCCGTTTGCCGCGAGCAGCGGGACCGCCTCCGCCTCGAAGCGCTGGGCGAAGCCGGCCTCGGCGCTTGGTCTTAAATGGTGAATCGAAATCTCAACAAAGCCGGGCAAGCGGCTCCGATCGTTCATAGTTCCGGCCTCGGCGGTTGTCGGCCGGAATAATCCCGACAGGTCGAATTCCGCACCCCGCCAGGCCGGCTTGAGCAACAGCACGTCGTCGGAATCGATCATCGTCGCATTGGCGGCATCCCGGTGCGTGGCCCAGACCGGTCCGCCGTAGAAGGCGCTCAGCGCGTCCTTTCTCGCCTCCATGTCCTCGAAGCCGCGCAGCCAGACGAACATGTCGGGGCGGTCGATATCCCGAAACTGGCCGATGACGGTCGTGCCGGTCGCTTCCTGCGTTTCGACGAACTCGCGATCGAACAGCGCGATCAGCGTTTCGCGCCGCCCGGGCTTCAGCGTGTATTGCCGAAGCTCGACGATGGGTGAGGCAAGGCGGGAAGGTCGGTTCATGGCCAGAATCTCAAAACAGGGTGGTCATCCTGTTTGATAAACAGACCGGTTGCCCGGTTTTGTCAATCTGCTATTTTCTTCCCCTTCTCCCCTTGCGGGAGAAGGTGGATCGGCGCGCAGCGCCGGGACGGATGAGGGGTGTTGGACGGAATGCCGTCATTGCCAAGCTGGAGCACCCCTCATCCGTCGCCTTCGGCGACACCTTCTCCCACAAGGGGAGAAGGTGGAGGCGGCGATGCGTAAAAAACGCACCAACGACCCGGATGGCATGCGCCGCCGCGTGCTCGACGTGGCGGAAGGTTCCTTCCAGGCGCGCGGTTACCACGCCTCGAGCCTCGGCGACCTAATGGCGGCTGCCGGTGTCACCGGCGGTGCGCTGCACCACCATTTCCCGACCAAGAAGGCGCTGGCGCTCGCGGTGATCGAGGAACGGGTGGCGGCCGCGGTCCAGGAAACCTGGATCGACCCGGTGCTGGCGGCGCCCACGGCCCGCCAAGGCGTGCGGGCCGTGTTCGAGGCGGTGGCTGCGGAGCTTGAACAGCAAGGCTATGTGCGCGGCTGCCCGCTCAACAACCTCGCGCATGAATTGTCGCTGGCCGACGATGACTTCCGCTCGGCGCTCGCAAGAATCTTCGCCGGCTGGCGGCAGGCTATCGCCGATAAGATCCGGGCCGACCAGTTGGACGGGGGGGAGGGCGGCACCGATCCCGACCGCTTCGCCGCGCTCGCCGTGGCTGCTTATTCCGGCGCCATGTCTATGGCCAAGACTTCGCAGGATGCTGGGGTATTGCGGGAGTGCTTGAGGGGGTTGGAAGAGCTATCTTCGGGTGGACCGGCAGCAAGGCGACGCCGCAGGGTGTTGCTGCGATAAGCACAGAAAAGTTTGCTGTCCCGCCGACGTGTCCAACTGACCAGATTCACTCCTTCAGCGGCTTGATCGTCTCGAACCCCACTTCGCTCTGCGCGCTGGTCCCCTCGTCGTATCGCCGCGCCAGCACCGCCTGCAGGTCCGGCGAATAGAGCGCGGTGAAGGTATCGATCACGTTGCCCGTATCGCCGGTGATCGTTTCGCCGACCACCAGCACGTTGTATTTGCAGTCGCCGAGCTTGTAGCTGTCCTTGCCCTTGACGGTCAAAGCCAGCGTTTCGGTGCCCTTCGGCGCCTTTTTCGAAGACAACCGCACGAATTCGGTCTTGCTCTTGGCGCCCGCCTTCAGCGGGAACAGCTTCTTCAAGTCGCCAAGCGGGATCATCGACAGCCGCCCGGTCTCGCTGTCGCGAAACACCTCGATCAGCCCGGCATAGAAATACTGCGTCTGCGGCGAGTCCGACTCGTACTTGTTGGCGACCGCGACCATGCCGCCGGGCGCCGGCCGGAACTCGCTGCTTATGCCCGCCTTTTCCAGCACGAAGCCGGCTTTGGCGGATTTGGCGTCTACGCAGTCCGCAGCCTGCGCGGCGCCGGCGAGCATGGCGAACGCCATGCCGGTTGTAACGGTTTTCATGCCTTCCTCCCCTGGATGCATGTTCCGAAGCAATGACAGAGCCCCGCCGCGCTGTCGACCCATGAGCTATTCATGCCTTGGAATGAAACTCTCCAGGGCGCCGGCCGGCCGGGCATTGAACTGGACGAGGCGGTTCGAGGATGCTTAATCGGATGACGATGAATCGCTCTTCGCCCGCAACCGTTTCGCGCCGCACCTTCATCGCTCGGATGGGAGGCCTCGCTGCCGCCTGCGCCCTTCCGCGCGTCGCCTTCGGTCAGACAGGCCGTCGCATCCAGCCGATTGACGCCACCTTCCTCTTCATCGCCGATATCCATGCCTGCCGCATGGCGAGCGGGCTCAGTCCCAACTGCCTGCAGGAGGGCAAGACCGATGCAGCGCTTCTGCGCAATGTCGCGGCCTTGAACGCGATTGCGGACAAGCGGTGGCCGGCCGAGATCGACGGTCTTGCCACCGGCCTGCATTCGGCTGGCACCCGCATCGGCACGCCGCTCGGACTCGTCACCGGCGGCGACATCACCGACGATGGCGGCGGCCAGGTCACCGAACCAAGCGAAGGGACACAGCTTCTGCAGTTCTCCCAGCGTTATCAGGAAGGCGTCGGGCCGGACCGCGTCCACATCCCGGTCTATGTCGGGCTCGGCAATCACGATCTCGACCAGAACGGCTCGCCACCGCATGTCGACTGGTATCGCCGCGAATTGCGCGACTATGTCGAGGTCAACCATCGCCCCGGCGTGTTCTTCAAGCCGCCGGTGCCGGCGACCGAATATGACGTCGATACCGATTGCTATTCCTGGGATTGGGGCGGGCTGCATCTTATCCAGACGCATCGCTTCGCCGGCGACACCGGCCATGGCGCGCCGAGCAGCCTGCCCTGGTTGAAGCAGGACCTCGCCACCTATGCCGGCGACGGTCGTCCGGTCGTCCTGTTCCAGCACTATGGCTGGGACACTTTCTCGACCGAGCGCTGGGACCCGGTGAAACGCACCTATGATGAGGATGGCGCCGGCCGCCCGCACTGGTGGGGCGAGGCCGATCGCCAGGCGCTGCTGGCAGCGATCGAGGGCTACAATGTCATCGCCATCTTCCACGGCCACCAGCACGAAGTGCCGATGATCTACCAGCGCGACGGGCTCGATATCGTCAAGCCGAAGGCGGCCTATATGGGCGGCTTCGCGCTGGCGCGGGTGACTGCCGACAACATGGATGTGGTGCTGGGCGAAGCGGCCGGCGACCATGGCGACATCGTCTTCACCAACGCCTTCGCCAAGCAATTCCAGACATGAAAAGGCCGCCTCGCGGCGGCGTCGATCATCAAGGCAACGGCGTGAGGGTCAGAACGCCTTCTTGACCTTGTCCTTCGCGTCGCCATAGGCCTTCTGCACCTTGCCGGCGATCTTGTCGGCAACGCCTTCGACCTCTGTCCGCCGGTTGCCGGTGGCCTTGCCGGCCGCCTGCTTGACCGAACCCTTCATTTGCTTGGCAAGACCGGCAACCTGATCCCTGTTCACCATGCGCGCATCTCCTGGGTCTGTATGGAAGCTGGATACGGGAGCCGCATCCGGCAGCCAAACGGACGGAGAGACTTTTGGTTCCGCGCAAACCGGCGACGCGACAAGGACTATCGGCTCGAAGGTGAAGCGGCTAGGTTGGCCAGCAACCGCGCATGGGGGAGTCCGTCTTGGCAGAATTCACGCTCTACATCGGCAACAAGTGCTTTTCCTCCTGGTCGTTGCGGCCCTGGGTGGCGATGCGCCACCTGGAAATCCCCTTCGAGGAAGGCTTCGTTCGCCTGCGCACGCCTGAGACCGCCGCCGATCTCGCCAAGGTGTCGCCGACCGGCTTGGTGCCGGTGTTGAACCATAATGGTAGGATCGTCTGGGAAACCTTGGCGATCCTTGAATATCTGGCCGACCTCTATCCGGAAAAGAAGCTGTGGCCGGACGACCTCGGCGCCCGCGCGCTGGCGCGCTCGGTGGCGACCGAGATGCATTCCGGCTTCCGCGAAGTGCGCTATGGCTGGCCGATGAACCTGCGCCGGCCGAAATCCCACAAGCCGCTCGACGCCGAGGGCGAGGCGCAGCGGGCTCGGATCGAAGCGATCTGGCGTCAGTGCCGCGAGCAATATGGTGAAGGCGGCCCGTTCCTGTTCGGTCATTTCACCGCGGCCGATGCCATGTATGCGCCTGTGGTCACGCGCTTCGACACCTATGGCGGCGAGCTGGCGCCCGTCACGCGCGCCTATGTCGACGCGGTGTTGGCGATGAACGCGATGCAGCAGTGGTATGCGGAAGCCGCCAAGGAGCCCTGGCCGGAACCTGGGCCGGACGAATAAGCCATCGAAATAGCGCGACGGCGCCGTGGATATCCGCCCTAAGGGAGGAACTGATGGCTAGCAGTGAAGCACCGCGTGAAGCCAGGGCGTTAAAGATCTTCCATTGCCGGCTGATCCCACCCCGGCCCGATTTCGCCTTCACCATGACCGAGGAGGAAAGGGCGCTGATGGGCCGGCATGCCGACTATTTGCGCGAGAAGCTTCGCGAAGGCATCATGATCATGGCAGGCCCAGTCGCCGATCCTGCCGGTCCCTGGGGGTTGTTGATCCTGCGTGCCGGCAGCGAAGCCGAGGCGAGGGTCGTGACCGATGGCGATCCCGTGTCGAGCTGGGGCCGCGGCTTCCGCTATGAGGTGCTGCCGATGATCAGCGTGATCATGTAAGAAAAACGCCTCTCGCGCTTTTTATGGCGCGGGAGGCGTCTTTTGCCGTCAACCTTTCTCGATTGCTCATGAATTGCTGACGACAGGGGTAAACCGGCAGCCGGCGAAAGGGTTCCTTGCAAGATGAAAAAAATCCGACGTCAATTATGTTGGTAGGATCGGCAGTTCGATGAATTGCCGTATTGCTTTGTGCTCGATCATGGCTGAAGACCGGCGCAAGCAGGGAGAATGCCGATGGCCACCAAACGTGTGCCTCCAATCCAGATAGCCAGCAATGCCACCATCGCCGATCTTGTCGATGGCTTGGACAAGCCGGTCGAATATGTCAGGCGCGTGCTTGAAAGGCTTGAGCGATGCAAGCGCGCCTTTGGCAATGCGCAGGTGCGGATCGCCGTGCTCAGTCGCGCCGAATGTCCGAACTATCTGATCGAATATGTCCGCGAGGATCCCAAGACGCTTCAACGGACCACCCGTCAGGACGCGGCCTATAGCGGCAGCACGCATCGTGAGCTTGGAACGCATCACATAGAGGCGGCCGGGATGTGGTCGCCGGAAGAAATGAACATCACGGCGGTCTCGGCGCTGATCGGCCGCCTGCGTAACCCGAAAGCGCCATCATCGCGCTTTTCCAACGAGGACTGATACATGGCCATAAAATTCGCCCCCAAGGACCAGCCCGCAGGGTCGCCCGCTGCCGCGAAACCGCCCAAGCCTCCGCAGAAGGCGCCTGCCGAGGTTGCGACCGATCTGTTCAAGACGCCGGCCGAGGCACCGGCGCGCAAGACCAGGAAGAAGTAGCAGCCTTGCCGCAAGACCTCGGTCGCACCGCCTCCGGCCCCGCGCTGCTTGACCTGGCCGCTCAAGATGTCGACTCGGTTGCCGTCTTCGATTGCCAGAGCTGCGGCGCTTGTTGTGCTTATGCGGCGGATTGGCCGCGCTTTTCGACCGAGGACGACGACGAGCTCGAGCGTATCCCCGAAGCGCTGGTCGCCGCCGACCTGTCCGGCATTCGCTTCGAAAATGGCCGCTGCGCCGCGCTTCGCGGCGAAGTCGGCAAAGCGACTGCTTGCGGCATCTACGACGCACGCCCACATGTCTGCCGCGCCTGCATGCCGGGCGACCCCGAGTGCCTGACGGCAAGGGCAGCGCACGAGCTGGAACTGCCAATCTCCCCCCTTGTGGGGGTTGAGGAGTGGTCCGCGTAGCGGACGCGAAGCCAATTGCTTGGCTTTGCGAACGACGAAAGCCCGGCAGGGCAGAGGGGGGGTGCTGTCCCGCCGACGTCTCAGCCGAATTTCTCTCGCACTCAGGAATAGCTTTCGATTTGAACACCTGAGAGGTTGGCGTTCCTTCGCGCTCCCCTCTGGCCTGCCGGCCATCTCCCCCACAAGGGGAAATCACGCACTCCCCCGCTTGCCGCCGCCCCGGTACCTTCCCGCCGGGCAGGGCTGCGGAGGAAATCCATGAGCATTGAATTCCTGTTGACGTCGCTGATCATCGTCGCTTCGCCCGGCACCGGCGTCCTCTACACGCTGAGCGCCGGCCTCTCGCGTGGCGCGCGCGCCTCGATTGTCGCCGCTTTCGCCTGCACGCTGGGCATCATCCCGCATATGGCGGCCGCCGTCACCGGCCTCGCCGGCGTGCTGCACACCAGCGCCGCCGCCTTCGAGACGCTGAAATATCTGGCGGGGGGATTCCGGGCTGGGCCTGAGCGCGGCTTCCGCGTCAGGCCCTATCCTTTCGCATAGCCCCTATCCCTTTACATAACCCATCGCCTCGACGATCCGCCCATCGGCGACGCGCATCAGGTTGACGCCGCGCAGCGACCTGCCGTCGGCCATCCAGAAGCGCCAGCGGATCGTGGCGCGGTCGCCGGCCACATATGTTTCTTCGATGTCGAAGCGTGTGCCGGGTCCGGTGGCGATCGCCGACCACAATTCAACGCAGGCCGCTTTGCCTTTGCGGCGGGCGCCGTCCGGCGCCGGCGTGGTGTTTTCGATCACGCAGCCTTCCGCCACGAGGTCGTCCAGTGCGGACGGGTCGTGATGCTGGAAGACGTCGTTGTAGCGCCGCATGATTTCCGCCGTTTCGGCGGAGCGCTTGGCCATGGCGATGTCGATGATCGATTCCTGGGTCATTGGATATTCTCCTGTCGTTTCACTGGGCTGTGAGGCTCGCCTTGAGCGTGATTGAGGCGACGCCCGCCAGTGCCCTTGAGACGAGACAGGCCGCCTTGGCCTTTTGCGCCAGCCGTTCGAAGTCCTCGGCCAAGATGCCGGGGACGCTCGCCTCGGTTTCGAGCTCGATGCGGGTGATCGTCGGTCCGGCCGTGGTGACGCCGAGATGCACCTTCGCGACGGTGTGGATGCTATTCGCCGTGTGGCCCTCGCCGCCGAGTATGGCGGTCAGCGCCATCGAGAAGCAGCCGGCATGGGCGGCCGCGATCAGTTCTTCCGGATTGGTGCCCGGGCCGTTCTCGAAGCGGGACGGGAACGAGTAGGCGCCTTCGAACACGCCGCTGCCCAGCCGCAGCCGGCCGGATCCTTGCTTGAGCGTCCCCTGCCATTCGGCCGAGGCTTCACGAACTGTCATGGCTGATCTCCTCTCTGTTTTGCGGGAAGGTGTGGCGGTTACGCACCGTCGATGACGACCTTGCCGAAGACGTCGCCCTGCTGGAAATGACGGTAGGCCTCGCGCGCCTCCGTGAACGGGAAGACCTTGTCGATGACCGGCTTCAGCCGGTGCGTGGCGACGGCCGCAAGCATTGCTTCCAGCCCGTTGCGGCTGCCGACGAACAGTCGGCCGATTGTGACGAGGCTGCGCTGGTAGACGGCACCCGGGATTTCGACCGATTTGCCCTCCTGATCCTGTACGGTGAGCAGCACGATGCGCCCGTAAAGCGCGCTGGCGATCAGCGATTGCTGAAAGGTCGCCGGTCCGCCGGTCTCGACGACCAGGTCGATGCCGCCGGTCGCCTCGCGCAGCTTCACGCCCCATTCTGGCGTTTCGGCTGCCGCGAAGACCAGATCTGCGCCGACCGCGCGCAGCCTGTCGGCCTTCTCGGCGCGCGAGGTGACGGCGGCGACGCGACAACCCATGAGCTTGGCGAACTGCAGCGCAAACAGCGCGACACCGCCTGAGCCGATGACGAGAACCCATTGTCCCGGCTTTGGAATTTCGGCGCCCGTCAGTGCGCTCCAGGCGGTCAGCCCGGCGCAGGTGAAGGTCGCCGCCTCTCGCCAGGAGAGATGGTCGGGCAACCGCACGGCCCATTGCTCGTCAAGCAGCGCATATTCGCAAAGCATGCCGTCCAGCGTGCAGCCGAGCTGGTCGACGATGCCCGGATGCATGCGGCCGTCGATCCAGCGCGCGAAATAGCTGCCGGTCACACGGTCGCCGACGGCAAAGCGCGTTACGGCATCGCCAACCGCCACCACCTCACCGGCGCCGTCGCTCAGCGGCACGACGCCGTCGCGTGGCGTCAGCGGATAGCTGCCGTTGAGGATCATCGTGTCGCGCCGGTTCAGCGACGTGGCGTGCACCCGCATAACGATCTGACGCGGACCTGGCCGCGGCACCGCCTCCTCGCGCAGCACCAGTTTGTCGGTGCCGCCTCGCTCCACGAGCCGATAGGTTTGCATTGTTGCCTCCGAAATATGTAGACCGATTTACATATTATGTAGACCGATTGTCATATTGGGGGCAAGCCCTATAATGTGCATTCCTGACAGAGGTTGACATTCGAGAGGTCGACGTGGCGACGGACACACGCACCCGCATGATCGAGGCGACGGCGCGGCTCATCCGGCAGCGTGGCTATCACGGCACGTCGCTGAACGACATCTTGAGCGCCAGCGCAGCACCCCGTGGCTCGCTCTATTTCCATTTTCCGGGTGGCAAGGACCAGCTGGTCGTCGAGGTGACGCGCGCCAGCGTCGCCGACGTGACGGAGCGGCTGGGCGCGGCGCTTTTGGAGGAAAGCGATCCCGCCGTTGCCGTGCACCACATCTACCAGTCGGTGGCCCGCATGCTGGAGGACAACGAATTCTCGCTCGGCTGTCCGGTTGCGCCGGTCGTGCTCGACGCACCGAATGATGTTCCGGACTTGGTTGAAATCTGCCGCTCGGCTTTCGAGCAATGGATCGGCCTGCTGCGCCAGGCATTCGTCAGGGCAGGGGTGCCGGAGCGGCGCGCGCAGGCGCTGGCGCTGCTGGTCGAATCTTCGCTGGAAGGCCTGATGGTGATCGCCCGCGCCACCCGCGACCGCGCGCCGCTGCAGGCGGTGGCCGACGAGGTCGCGGCGCTGGTCGAGCAGGCGGTGCTTGCTGGCAAAGTGGCGCAGCAGGCGGAGAGCGTCGCCTGAGGACTCGGATCTCCAGACGCAAACAAAAAGGGCGCCTCTCGGCGCCCTTTCCGTATCAGCTTGGTAGCTTGGATTAGAAATCCATGCCGCCCATGCCGCCCATGCCGCCGCCGCCCATGCCGCCAGGCATGCCGCCGCCAGCCGACTCCTTCTTCGGAGCTTCGGCGATCATGGCTTCGGTGGTGACCAGCAGGCCGGCGACAGAGGCCGCGTCCTGGAGAGCCGTGCGCACGACCTTGACCGGGTCGACGATGCCCATGGCGATCATGTCGCCATACTCGCCGGTCTGGGCGTTGAAGCCGAAGGTCGCGCCCTTGTTCTCGAGGATCTTGCCGGCAACGATCGAGGCTTCCGCACCGGCGTTCGCCGCGATCTGGCGGGCCGGGGACTGCAGCGCACGACGCACGATGTTGATGCCGGCAGCCTGGTCGGAGTTGGCGCCGGTGGCCTTGACGTTGGCCGAAGCGCGCAGCAGGGCAACGCCACCGCCGGCGACGATGCCTTCTTCCACGGCCGCGCGGGTCGCGTTCAGGGCGTCGTCAACGCGGTCCTTCTTTTCCTTGACTTCCACTTCGGTCGCACCGCCGACGCGGATCACGGCAACGCCGCCGGCGAGCTTCGCCAGACGTTCCTGCAGCTTCTCCTTGTCGTAGTCCGAGGTGGTCTCCTCGATCTGCTGCTTGATCTGGGCGACGCGGCCCTGGATCTCGGCCTTCTTGCCGGCGCCGTCGACGATGGTGGTGTTCTCCTTGGAGATCGACACCTTCTTGGCGCGGCCGAGCATGTTGAGGCCGACATTCTCGAGCTTGATGCCGAGGTCTTCCGAGATGACCTGGCCACCGGTGAGGATGGCGATGTCTTCCAGCATGGCCTTGCGGCGGTCACCGAAGCCCGGAGCCTTGACGGCGGCGATCTTCAGGCCACCGCGCAGCTTGTTGACGACCAGCGTGGCCAGAGCCTCGCCTTCGACGTCTTCCGAGATGATGAGGAGCGGCTTCGAGGTCTGAACGACGGCTTCCAGGACCGGCAGCATGGCCTGCAGGTTGGAGAGCTTCTTCTCGTGCAGCAGGATGTAGGCGTCTTCCAGATCGGCGACCATCTTGTCGGCGTTGGTGACGAAGTAGGGCGAGAGGTAGCCGCGGTCGAACTGCATGCCTTCGACGACTTCCAGCTCGGTCTCGGCGGTCTTGGCTTCCTCGACGGTGATGACGCCCTCGTTGCCGACCTTCTGCATCGCTTCCGCGATCATCTTGCCGACCGACTCGTCGCCATTGGCCGAGATCGTGCCGACCTGGGCGACTTCCTCGGAGGTCTTGATCTTCTTGGCAGCCTTGCCGAGAGCGACGACGACTTCGGCGACGGCGAGATCGATGCCGCGCTTGAGGTCCATCGGGTTCATGCCGGCGGCAACGGCCTTGTTGCCTTCCTGCACGATCGCCTGGGCGAGTACGGTCGCGGTGGTCGTGCCGTCGCCGGCGATGTCGTTGGTCTTCGAAGCGACTTCGCGGACCATCTGCGCGCCCATGTTCTCGAACTTGTCCTCAAGCTCGATTTCCTTGGCGACGGTGACGCCGTCCTTGGTGATGCGCGGGGCGCCGAACGACTTGTCGATGACGACGTTGCGGCCCTTGGGGCCGAGCGTGACCTTCACCGCGTCGGCGAGGATGTTGACGCCGCGCAGCATGCGCTCACGAGCATCGCGGGAGAATTTTACGTCTTTTGCAGCCATTGTTTAGCTCCTGACAGGGACTCGGGAAGAGCCCGAAAATTCAGTTGATGGAGAGGCCGATGATCAGCCGATGATGCCCATGATGTCGGATTCCTTCATGATCAGAAGGTCTTCGCCATTGAGCTTGACTTCAGTGCCCGACCACTTGCCGAACAGGATGCGGTCGCCGGCCTTGACGTCCAGCGGCACGAGCTTGCCGTTTTCGTCGCGAGCGCCGGAGCCGACGGCGATGATCTCGCCTTCCTGCGGCTTCTCCTTCGCCGTATCCGGGATGATGATCCCGCCGGCGGTCTTGGATTCGGATTCAACCCGGCGAACGACCACGCGGTCATGAAGCGGGCGGAACTTGGACTTTGCCATGTTTTCTTCCTCGAATGAGAACGGTGAGAACTGTTCCTCCATCCGGCGAGGCCGCCGGACATCGGTTAGCACTCACTAAAGGCGAGTGCTAACGTGGCGCTGAGATAGGCTGGCGTCTTGCCGGAGTCAAGGCGCGCGCAAGAGGCAAGCGGCGCGAAATTTTTCTCGCGTGGAACGCCAGCCCGAAAAGCGACGGGTGTCGCGAGGCGCCGACGAGCAATCTCATCCGTTAGTCCCGGCGCTTCGGCGACCGCAGCGCCAGCAACGGGCAGCGTTCGGCGAGCCCGTATGTGCCGGTCGAGGCAATGCCGACATCGCTGAAATACGCCTCGGCCTCTTGGACAAGAGCCGCCACCGGCGCGAAACTGTAGATGGCCGGCGAGTTCCGGTAGACGTCGATGGTTCCGATGACGGGCAGTTCCCAGCCGGTTCGAGCCGAGAGCTCCTCACGGTCAGGAAACATCCTGTCGAATTGTTCGAGGATTCTCCTCACCGGCATGATGTAGTCGGGCGCGGCGCCGATTGCGGTCATCGCCACGCGCCATTTGAGCTCGTGGAAGGTCGCGACGCCGCCGCTCAGCGCCAGGGCGCGGACATCCTTCGGGTCGTCAGGGGTTTCGGGGGAAACATAAAGCCTGATGCCGGCGCGCCCGTCGTCTTTCAGCGCACGCGCGATCGACGCAAACAGTGCACGCCTGAACTCGGCGGCGCCGATGACCGAGAGACATCCATCGCCGATCAGCGCATCGACGCTTGCGCCGGGAAATGGCAGGTCGAACCAATCGCCTTGCACCGCCTTGCGCGTATCGGTATCGCCTGGCCAGATGCCGGCGATCATGTCGGCGGACTCGTCGACCGCCGTCATCCTGGCGCCAAGCCCGGCGAGCTCGGGCGTCACGCCGAACATCACGACATGCGACCGGGCGAGCTCGAGCTCACGGTCGTAGGTTTCGACCACCTCCGCCGGCGGCCGCAGAGGTGAGCCGAGCAGCTGCCAATGTTTGCGAATTGCATTCCAATGCTCCGTCATGCAAATCCCACCCCGGCAACGCGTTGTATTCGACCGAATAATCGACGACGCTTGATAAGCCAAGGGGGCGGGCATGGCGCGCATCGCGGTGATCACGCATGAGTTTGACGGGTTTGAACGACGTCGCGGGCCGTTGCTGCGCCGCGACAGCCCGTACATGCTCTTCGATCTGCTGGAGGAGTTGAAGCGCCGGGGGCATTCCGTGCGCGTTCTTACGGGCACTTCGGCCAAGCCGGAGGCCGATATCGCGGTACTGCATGTCGACGCGACTGTTACGCCACCTGAATATGTCGAATACGCGCGCACCTTTCCCTTCTGCCTCAACATCGCCGCCGCCGACATCTCGAAGCGACGCGTCAGCGGCGCGGTGATCGATAGGGACCACGGCTGGCGAGGCCCTGTCATCGTCAAGAGCAGCCTCAACAATCTGGGTACGCGAGAACAGACGCTCAACCGGAGATCGCGGCGCGCCGGCAGGCCGGAGCCATTTCCCGATGCCAAGCTGCTTGATCGCTACAGCATCCACAGCTCGCTTGCGGATGTTCCGCCGGCGGTGTTCGATCGCAAGGACCTCGTGGTGGAAAAGTTCGTTCCCGAGCTCGAGCCGGACGGCTTCGGCGCCCGCTTCTGGCTGTTCTGCGGAGAACGCGAGCGTTGTACCCGGCATGTGTCGCCGCAAAACCTGGTCAAAGGCGAAGATACGATCCGACGAGAGCCGGTTCCGGTTCCCGACGAGCTTCGTGCGCTGCGGCGCGAGCTCGGCTTCGACTACGGCAAATTCGATTTCGTCATGCATGAAGGCAAGGCCTTTCTGCTTGACGCCAACAAGACGCCCGGCCGCGTCCGCAACCTGTCCGCCTTCCTCGCCGCCGGCAATGCCAATCTTGCCGACGGGTTCGAGGGGCTGATCCGCCAACACGCCTAAAGCATGTCTCTCGAAAGTGGGCCCGGTTTCGGGACAAAGACATGCTTAAAATCAAAAACTTAAAGCAGGTCGCGTGAATTCT
>NZ_JAVIIV010000028.1:0-63259 GCF_033977215.1 Mesorhizobium humile | reverse complement strand
CCGCTCCAGACTTAAGCCGTCGCCGCTATTTTGCCTCTTGCCCAAGAGGGGCCGTCCATACATGACGAAGCACGACGGCCTCGGCTAGTCGCCAAGCTCTTGCCTTCCATCTCCATCGACGCTTCCTACAATTTGAACTATCCTCCCGCCGATCCAACCCCCAAGAACACTTCGCTAGGAATTCGGCTGTAAGGTTAGGGGTCGGTGTAGGATTTCCGCAGCCTCAATCGTCCTCCGGACGAAGCGCTGCAAAGAGCATGGACAAGACCATGCTCCAACATAGTTGTCAGTGCACATGGCCGCGTAGGAGTTCATCATGGCGCCCAGGGCAAGTTGGAAAGGTTACCTCAAGCTCAGCCTCGTCAGCTGTCCGGTCCGGCTTTATCCGGCCACCAGCGCGAGCGAGCGGATCTCGTTCAACCAATTGCACAAGAAGACCCACAATCGCATCAACATGAAACCGGTCGATCCCGAGCTCGGCCTGGTCGAGCGCTCGGACCTGGTTCGCGGCTACGAATATGAGGACAAGCAGTACATCATCATCGATGACGCCGACCTCGACGCGGTGAGGATCGAATCCAATCACACGATGAACATCGAGGCCTTCGTCGACGAGGGCGAAGTCGACGTCATCTACCAGGATGCGCCCTATTACCTGGCGCCGGATGGCGCCATGGCGGAGGAGACCTTTGCGGTGCTGCGGGAAGCGATGCGCAAGTCCGGCAAGCTCGCCATTGCCCGGCTCGTGCTCTCCAGCCGCGAGCGCGTGGTGACGATCGGGGCGCGCGAGAACGGCATGTTCGTCTGCACCTTGAGGAACCCCAACGAAGTGCGCGGCACGGCTGAATATTTCGGCAATATCCCGGACGCCAAGCCGGATCCCGAAATGCTCCAGCTCGCCGAAGCGCTGATCAAGCAGAAGCAGACCCATTTCGATCCGAAGAACTATGAGGATCGCTACGAGGTGGCGCTGATGGCGATGATCCGCGAGAAGCTGAAGGGCCACAAGCCGATCATCGCGGCCGCGCCCGAGCGCGGCAATGTCATCAACCTGATGGACGCGCTGAAGGCGAGCCTGTCGCAGCAGACCAAGCCTCCGGCCAAGTCGAAGAGCAAGGCCGAGGAAGCGCCGGCCAAGCCCGCCAGGAAGGCGGCTGCTGGTGGTGGCGCGCCTGAGAACCCGCTGAAGGCGAACCTGCTGAAGGCCGTCGGCAAGAGCAAGAAGTGACGGGAAATGCAGGGCCTGTGATCGTTCCCGGCGCCGTCTTCGGCGTCGTCGGGGCGCTGGCCGCCTTTCCGCTGCGACTTGCCGCGCGCGAGGTCGAGCGCCGCCACGCCGAGCTGCGGCGCGGCGTCACCCGCCGCACCTCTCATGTCGTGTTCGGCCGCACGCTCCTCGCCAAGACGACAAGGACCGGCGATGCCGAGATCGAGCGCCGCGCGAAGTCCGAGCGCGAGGCCGGCCGCACGCTCTCCAGCGAGAATGGCTTCCTGCGCCTGCTTGGGCTGATGAAGGCGCCCGACGCCTCGTCGCTGTCGAGACAATCACTGATCGACCAGTCGCGGCTTGCGGGCGACGACCTCGATATGCTGTCGCTGTTCGACGCCTTCGAGCATGACGCCGAACCCTATTCCTTCCGCGACCTGATCCTGGCAAGGAAATATGCCGGGCTGATCGCCAGCGGCGCGTCGTGGGGTGCGATCGCGCGCTCCGTGCACCGCTCCGGTCCGGTCGCCTCGCTCACCGCCAAGTCGCTCAACCTTGGCTCGCAGCATGGCCGCCCGGACGCGATCTATCTCGACGAGGGCAGGAGCGAGCTCGACGGGCAGCTTTTGTTCGACCTCGGCTCGCCGGAAGACGACACGCTGGAAGAACTCTTCGCCGAGGCTGAAGCCGCGGAAGAGGAGGGGCGCCACGACGATGCCGCCGCCCTCTATCAGCGCTGCCTGGCGATCGATCCCAAGGATGCGATTGCCGCTTTCAACCGCGCCAATTGCCTGCGCGGCGCCGGCCGGGCTGCCGAAGCCGCGCATGACTATGCCCGGGCGATCAAGCTCGATCCGGGCTTCGTCGAAGCCTGGTTCAACCTTGCCGGGCTGATGAGTGACGAGGGCAAGGTCGCGTCGGCGCGTCGGCATCTGCAGAAGGCGATGGCGCTGGACAAGGATTACGCAGATCCGGTGTTCAACCTGGCGCGGCTGGAATTCGATGCGGGGAATATGGCGGAAGCGCGCCGGTTGTGGGTGCGCTATTTGGAGCTGGATGCGGAGTCCGAATGGGCGCGGACTGCGCAGAAGGGGATACAGTTCGTCGATTTGCATATGGCGCGGACAGCGGGGTGAGCGCCTTTCCCTTCTCCCCTTGTGGGAGAAGGTGGATCGGCGCGTCAGCGCCGAGACGGATGAGGGGTGTTGGAAGGAATGAGACGCCGGTGACTTTGTCGCGAACAGGTAGATTGATGAACGTGACCGCCAAGCTGGATCACCCCTCATCCGACCGAGCTTCGCTCGGCCACCTTCTCCCACAAGGGGAGAAGGGCAGGTTGGAGCAACCATGACCACCTTCCTCTTCGACGGCTTTGACACCGCCCCCGTCACCATCCTGCTCGCCCATGGCGCCGGCGCGTCAATGGATTCGCCGTCCATGACCGCCACGGCCAAGGCGCTCGCGGCGGCAGGCTTCCAGGTCGCGCGTTTCGAATTCCACTACATGGCGGCGCGCCGCTACGGCCACCGCAAGCCGCCGCCGCGCGCCGAGACGGTGAACCCTGAATACATCAAGGCGATCGCAGACCTGCGTACCAGGGGCGTGACCGGCAAGCTCATCATCGGCGGCAAGTCGATGGGCGGTCGCGTCGCTTCCATGGTCGCCGATGAGATGTTCGCCAAGGGCGAGACCGACGGTCTGGTCTGTCTGGGTTATCCCTTCCATCCGCCGGGCAAGCCCGAGCAATTGCGCACGAAGCATCTGATCGACCTGAAGACGCCGACGCTGATCTTCCAGGGTACCCGCGACGAGTTCGGCACCAGGGACGAGGTCGCGACCTACGGTCTCTCCCCGGCAATAGAGGTGATCTGGCTGGAAGACGGCGACCACGATCTGAAACCGCGCAAGGCGATCTCGGGCTTTTCGACGGCGGATCATCTGAAGACCGTGGCGGAGACGATAAAGGCCAAGCTGGCCCAGCCATCGGCTTTGTCATTCTAGGGCGGAGCAAGGAGCGAAGCGACGCGCGCAGACCCTGGAATCCATGCCGTTACATACGAGCGCTGCAGCGTTTCAGAATTCTGCATTGCCGAACCCCACGGCATGCGTCACGGCATGGATCCTCGGGTCAAGCCCGAGGATGACGAAGCGAGAGACCGCTTCGGCAAATGAAACTCGCCACCTTCAACATCAACAACATCAACAGCCGGCTGGAAAACCTGCTGGCTTGGCTCGCCACGGCCAAACCCGACGTCGTCTGCCTGCAGGAACTCAAATCCCGCGACACGCAGTTCCCGCTGACCAGGCTGGCGAATGCCGGTTACGGCGCGGTGTGGAAGGGCGAGCCGACCTGGAACGGCGTCGCTATCCTGGCAAAGGGCGCCGAGCCTGTCCTGACGCGCGACGCGCTACCCGGCGACAATGCCGACCGCCAGTCGCGCTACATCGAGGCGGCGGTCGACGGCGTCGTCGTCGCCTGCCTCTACGCGCCCAACGGCAATCCGCAGCCGGGGCCGAAATTCGACTACAAGCTCGCCTGGCACGAGCGCTTCGCAGCGCATGCGGAGCAACTGCTCGACACCGGCCTGCCGGTGGTGCTGGCCGGCGACTTCAACATCGTGCCGGAACCGCGCGACATCTACGCCACGCGCTCCTACGACGACAACGCGCTGGTGCAGCCGCAAAGCCGCGCTGCCTTCGCGACGTTGATCGAGCAGGGTTGGACCGACGCGGTGCGCAAGGTTTTTCCCAACGAAGAAAAACTCTACACCTTCTGGGACTATCGCCGGAACCGCTGGCCGCGCGACGCGGGCCTCAGGCTCGACCACATATTGCTGTCGAAGAAGCTGGCCCGAAAACTGAAAGCGGCAGGCATCGACCGCGAATTGCGGGGCGGGGACAATCCCAGCGATCATGCGCCGGTATGGGTGGAGTTGGGGTGAGGTTTTCGCGAAGAACGTCCAAGCCGGCGTTCCTTCGCGCCCCCCTCTGTCCTGCCGGCATCGCAATTCATCACAATGACTTGCGGCATCAATGTCCAACGCTAATCTGCTGAAAACTTGGAGGGGGGTCATGCTCGCGGTCTTGAACATCGGTCTGCAGCCATCGCCTGCCCACCATGGCTGATACCGTCCTCGTCGCCCTGATCTCGGCCCTCGTCCTTGCCGGCGCCGCAGCCCTCATCGCGATCGCGCTGCGCCGGCGACTCAAGCGCCGCAGGGCGCGCGGCAATCCCGATCCGACGGTCGACTATGCGCCGCGCACCTATTGGGCGCCGACGTCCGGCAAGCTCAACTTCTCGTCCTTCGTCTACATGGACGTCGACGGCGACGGCACCTATGGCCAAGCCGACCGGCCGATGGCGGGCATCGCGGTGCGGCTCTATGACGAGCGCGGCACTTTCGTTGCCTCGGCGCGCAGCAACGCCGCCGGTTTCGCCAATTTCGCGATGTCGTCGAAGCGCCGCAGCGCTGCGATCCACAGGCCCGGCAACTATCGCTTTTCGGTATCGGTGCCGCCCGGCTGGCGCGCCAGCAGCGCCAACCACGACCAGGCGGTGCGCATCTCGGATGCGCCAGGCTCGATGGTCGGCCTCGTCGGCGAGGGCTTGCCGAAGCCGGTCGGCCTCGCGCCGGGGCGGACGGTGAACGGCAGGACGCCGGCCGCAACGGGCGCCACGCTGTCGGTCATGGGCAAGGGTCAATTGCTTGAAAGCCACGCGCTGCCCGCGGACGCGGCCTTCCGCTTCCCGCTGGGCGTCGATGCCGATGAAGTCGTCATTGCCGGTTCGAGGCTGGACCGAAGGCTGAAGCTGTCGGCCTATCCGGTCGATCTGGGCCTGCTGGCGCAGGGCTCGCTCGCGCCCGACGCGGCGCTCAATGCGATCGGCTTCGACGATATAACCCCGCGCGGCCTGTGCAAGGTGCCGTCGGGCCACGCCGGGCTCGACTGGCGCAATATCAACGCCATGTCGCGCGACCACACCGCGAACAGCGAGGGCTATGTCAACGGCAATGTGTCGGGCGCCTACATCGCCTATACCAGCAGCGGCCATCCGGCCGAGTTCGGCCGCGCCGCGCCCTTCGGCTTCCATTCGGTGATGCTGGCCGCGGCCTGGCTGGCCTCGGAAGGCGAGGTGGCGCTGGTCGAAAGCTGGCTCAGGGAAGAGCTGATCGCCAGCGACGAGATCACGCTGTCGGCGCTGGCGCCGGTCCACTACGCGCCGATGCTGGAGGCGGTGACACGCGTGCGCATCTCTACCAGACACCACTGGCAGGCCGTGCTGGACGATCTGGTATTGGTGATCTGAGGCAACTCAAAACGAACCGCGAAACAACTTTCATCCGCAGTCGCGCAGTGAAGTGGGACAGTTCGGAATGGCGAGCGGTTTTCCGTCCGGAATTGCGTAGAAACAAAGAGATAGGGCATTTCGCCGTTTCCGTGAAACGGTGAAATGCACTAGCGGGTCACGGCGGCGGGGCGGAAGCACCGTTGGTAGCGGCCGTCACAGCCGAAAGCCTGTCCTTCTTGACCAGGGTAGGCCTCTCATAGGTCTTCTTCATATTGAGTTCATCCCCCTATCGATCATGCTGGCGAAGCACGGAGATCCTACGCAGCGCCGTTGGCCTGCGAAGGCCCTGCCACGACTACCGATAGCTTGCCCTTGCGGACCAAAACCGGCTTCCCGTAAGTCTTCTTCATAAGATTGCCCTCGTTAAAAATCCCCGCCGATAATCTCACACGAGCAATTTCTGTCAACAACCGGCTGGAGCGGGCTGTTCTGTACCTGGGGATAGCGTTCTACTGAGACAATCGCCGCTCGATAGTGGAGCGACTGCGCCGGCTGGAGATTGATGCCGAAGATATCGTCTGGCGAAGCTGTGTGAGGTCTTGCACTTAGCCTTGGCCGCAAGCTCGGCTAAGATGCCGGGGCCGGCTTGCTGCCACGCTGCAAGGGAGCGGGGCGGCGAGGCGGGGGGAGACCGATGAAGAGATCGACCGAGAGGCTGCTGGCGCTGGCGATGCTGGTCATTGGCATTGCCTGCTTCGCCAAGCTCTATCCGGCGCTGGGCGGCAAGCCGTCGGCGCCGGCGCGCCTGGAAATCTTCGGCGCGGCCGGCGTGCTGTCGGTCCTTGCCGGGTTGCTTTTTCTCACCGGCCTGTTGCCGGGCGCCGCCAGGCACGATCCGGCCGCCCCTTTGTTCGGCCGCGACGCCGAGATCGCGCCGGCCGGCCATCCGCGGCTGCGCCGCGTCGCGCTCGCTTTGCCGCTTTTGGCCTTGCTCGTCATCGTCGCCGATCAGTTCGGTCCGTGGCGGACGCAGGAGTCGGCTAGCGAGCCGGCGAAGGAAGTCGCAACCGCACCTGCGGCCCAGCCTGCCGAGCCGGAGGCAAGCGCAAAACCAACCACGCCGAAGGCGAGCACAAAGCCAATCGTGCCCAAGGCGAGCGTCGAGCCGGCCGCACCCACGCAGGAAGAGGTCGCGAAGCCTGCGCCGCCCGAGCCGGTTGCGGCTCCCGTCCAGCCTGCGCCGGCCGCCGCCGCGCCCGCGGCGCCGCAGCCTGCCCAACCGGCACAGCCCGTCCAGCCGACCGAACAGACGGCGCTCGCGCCCGCAACGCCGCCGCAGACGGTGGCGCCGCCTCCACCGGCGCCTCCGGCCCAGCCGACCGCGCCCGAAGGCCACCGCGATGCCGTCGTCTGGCTGGCGGTGTCGGCCGACGGCCACGAGATCATGAGCGCAAGCACCGACCGCATGATCAAGCTCTGGGACATCGACGGCAAGCGGCTGATCCGCGATCTGGGTGAGCAGAAGGATATGGCGCGCAGCGCGCTCTTCATGCCCGACGGCAAGACCGCGCTCACCGCCGGCGACGATGGCGAGATCGTGCTGCGCCAGTTGTCCGATGGCACGGTGCTGCACGTCTTCTCCTCGGGGGCGAATGGCGGCGTCAGGCAACTGAAGATCAGCCCGGACGGCAAGCGCGCCGTCAGCGGTCACGACACCGGGTCCGTGGTCGTCTGGGACCTGGCGAAGGGGGTGGTGTCGCATGTGCTGCCCGGGCATGACTGGTCGGTGAGCTCCGTCGCCATCTCGCCGGACGGCACCAGGGCGCTCACGGGCAGCATCGATGGCGAATTGAAGCTGTGGGACATCGTCGCGGGAAAACAGCTGCGCAGCTGGCACGGCCACGACCGCGGCGCCTATGGCGCGGTCTTCCTGGCCGACGGCCACCACGCGGTGACCGGCAGCGGCGATTACACGATCAAACTCTGGGACCTCGACAGCTTCAAGGAAGTGCGGCGTTTCGAGGGCCATTCCGGCACGGTCTATGCGCTCGCCTTGTCGGTCGACGGCAAGCGGCTCGGCTCCGTCTCGCTCGACGGCACGGCGCGGATCTGGAACATGGACACGGGCGACGAGATCGCCGAATTCGATCCCGGCACCGGGCCGATGTACTCCGTCGCCTTCGCCGCCGACGGCACGCTTTTGACCGGCGGCATCGACCGCACCATCCGCGACTGGCCGGCGGCGGGAGGGGACGGCAAGGTGCTGTTTGCCGGGGCGCCGGAGTGAGGATGTTGCGATAGTTTGCTGACAGGATAGGTCGGCGGGACAGCACCCCCCTCTGGCCTGCCGGCCATCTCCCCCGCAAGGGGGGAGATCAGCAGCTTCCGCGCGCTGCCATTGTGCTGCAAGGCCGACAATTGGCGAAAGCGATCGCGACATCGATCTCCCCCCTTGCGGGGGAGATGCCCGGCAGGGCAGAGGGGGGTGTGAAGGAACGCAGCCTTCGCGATTGCGCCGTTTCGGACGCGTGGTCACTGACAAGGAGGCGCCAGCCGATGAACATAGTCGAAGCCTCGATCGCCGATCTGCGCCGCGCGCTGGAGGAGGGCACCGTCACCAGCGTCGAACTGGTCGGCGCGTATCTGCGGCGCATCGCGCATTACGACCGCCATGGCATCGCGCTCAACGCTGTGCCCATCCTCAACCCGAACATGTTCGCGGAGGCCGAAACCTCCGACCGGCGCCGCAGCCAAAACAAAACGCTCGGACCGCTCGACGGCATCCCATACACCGCCAAGGACAGCTACAAAGCCAAGGGGCTGACGGTGGCGGCCGGCTCTCCGGCCTTCGAGCATCTGGTGGCCACGCAAGACGCCTTCACCATCGCCCGCCTGCGCGCGGCGGGCGCGGTGCTGATTGGCCTCACCAACATGCCGCCGATGGCCAATGGCGGCATGCAGCGCGGCGTCTATGGCCGCGCCGAGAGTCCCTACAACAAGGATTTCCTCACCGCCGCCTTCGCTTCCGGCTCGTCCAACGGTTCGGGCACCGCGACCGCCGCGTCCTTTGCCGCCTTCGGGCTCGGCGAGGAAACCTGGTCGTCCGGCCGCGCGCCGGCTTCCAACAACGCGCTGGTCGCCTATACGCCCTCGCGCGGCGTGATCTCGGTGCGCGGCAACTGGCCGCTGGTGCCGACCATGGATGTGGTGGTGCCGCATACGCGCACCGTTCCCGACATGTTGGAACTGCTCGACGTCATCGTCGCCGACGATGCCGAGACGCGCGGCGATTTCTGGCGCGTTCAGCCTTGGGTGGAGATCCCGAAAGCTTCAGCGCTGAGGCCCGTGAGCTACTCCGGTCTCGCGCTGCAAGGTGCGCTGAAGGGCAAGCGGCTTGGCGTGCCGAAAATGTATATCGGTAAAGATGAAGACGCCGAACGCCCCATCGAGACCCGCGCTTCGGTGCTGGAGCTCTGGCGGCAGGCGGCGCGCGATCTCGAGGCGCTCGGCGCCGAAGTGGTCGAGGTCGATTTCCCCGTCGTCTCAAACTACGAGCGCGATCGTGCGGGCGCGCTGTCGATGGTCGATCGCGGTTTGGTGCCGTCGGAATTCGCCGAGCGCGAGATCTGGGACCTGTCCATCTGGTCCTGGGACGATTTCCTGCGCGCCAATGCCGATCCGGCAATCCCCGATCTTGCTTCGGTCGACGGCGCAAAGATCTTCCCGCAGCCGCCGGGCACGTTGCGCGATCGTTACGGCGAGGCCGATTTCGATCTGGCGCAATATGTCGAGCGGGCGAAGCGGGGCGTGGCGCCGCTCTCGGACATTCCCAGCATTGAGGCAGGCCTGAAAGGCCTGGAGGCAACGCGCCGCGCCGACTTCGAGGATTGGCTTGACGCCAACAAGCTTGAGGCCGTGGTGCTGCCCGCGGTCGCTGATGTCGGTCCGGCCGATGCCGATGTTGACGAGGCCTCGGCCAGGCTCGCCTGGCGCAACGGCACCTGGGTCGCCAACGGCAATCTGGTCTGGCGCCATCTCGGCATCCCGACCGTGACGGTGCCGATGGGAACGATGGCCGATATCGGCATGCCGGTCGGCCTCACCTTCGCCGGCAAGGCCTATGACGACGTGGCGTTGCTGGGGATCGCCGGCGACTATGAGCGCGCCACAAGGCGGCGCACCGTTCCGCCGCGCACGCCGGCGCTGGCCGATGATGTGTTCGAGGGCAGGGGCCTGGCGGGTCGTGTTGGCGATGCACCGCTCACGCTGGCGCTGGCCGCTCAGACGACGCGATCCGGCGACACCGACGAGATCGCGATCGTGTTGGACGTCGAGGCGAACGAGCCGGCCGCCGTGCAAATTCACGTCAATGGCGAGCCCGTCCTCATGCAGGCGGGCGGCAATCGCCACACCGGCCGGGTGGTCGTGCCGGCATCGACGCATCAGGGCTTCCACAGCGTCTGGCGCGGCGCCTATGGCTCGATCGTCACGGCCATTGCGCGCCTGCCTGACGGGCGCTGCGAGGGAGCCTTTATAATCACCGGCGGCATCGGCTGACAGGCTACTGCCGATCTGGCAGAGTGACGCACTTCCGAAGTGCGCGGCAAGCTGATCGCCGCCACTCGCTCGATCCCGCAATGCGTCGCCGATCCGAGCAACGCCTGAGCGGCTGCTGCTGCTCCGTGCCGCCTGCTAAAGCATGTCTCCCGAAAGTGGGCCCGGTTTCGGGACAAAGACATGCTTAAAATCAAAAACTTAAAGCAGGTCGCGTGAATCCTTTTTCACGCGACCTGCTTTAGGTCGACCGCCAGCGCGATGAACCCGAACAGCGCCCCAACCGCGCACACCGCGTTCCAGCCGCCCCAGGCCCAGGCAATGCCGGCCAGCAGCGAGCCAATCGCGCCGCCGATGAAGAAGATGCCGACGAACAGCCCGTTGATGCGGCCGCGCGCCTTCGGCTGCAGCAGGTTGACCGCGCGGCGGCCCAGCGTCTGGTCGCCGGTGACGCCGATATCGAGCAGCACGGCGCTCGTGCCCATGAAGATGAGGGACAGCCATGCGCCGCCGGCCCCGGCCGCGTCGTCCCCCGCGCCGGCCCAGGCGGCGAGGCCGAGCGCCGCGATCAGCGCGAGATGGCAGAGGATCGTGGCCGGGCGCGTAAAACCGCGGTCGCCGGCGCGGCCGAAGATCGGCGTCACCGCCGCACCCCCGGCGCCGACCAGTGCGAACAGGGCAATACCTTTCTGGCCGAGATCGAAGGGCGGGGCCGAGAGGCGCAGCGCCACCGCCGTCCAGAACACGCTGAAGGCCGCCATCACCAGGCTCGCCGTGAAGGCGCGCCTGCGCAGCACCGGCTCCCGGCCCAAAAGTCCGACAAGCGAGGCAATCAGCCTCGCATAGTTCGCATGCGCCGGCGGCCGCCGCCTCGGCAGCGTCAGGCCGAGCAGGACGGCAAGCAACGCCAGTGCCGCGGCGCTGATACCGTAGAAGGCGCGCCAGCCGAAAGCGTCGGCGACGAGGCTGGCGATCGGACGCGAGAGTAGGATACCGATCATCAGTCCGCTCATCACGTCGCCGATGACGCGCCCTTCCTGTCCCGGCGGCGCCATCGAGGCGGCCACCGGCACCAGCACCTGGATGCAGGAACAGGCGGCGCCGAGCACGAACAGCACGGCAAGCAGCGAGGCGGCGGACGGCGCGAATGAAGCGACCGCCGCGGCGAGCGCGGCCGCGCACAGCATGCGCAGCACCAGCGTGCGGTTCTCGACCAGGTCCGACAGCGGCACCAGGAAGAACAGCCCGGCGGCATAGCCGAGAAGCGTGGCCATCGAGACGAGGCCGCTCTCCGATGCCGCGGCGCCGAGCGATGGGCCGATCAGCCCGACCAGCGTCTGCGGAGCGAACAAATTGGTGACGATGATGCCGACCGAAGCCGCGAACAACAGCGTCTGGGACCGGGTGACGGTGCTGCCGATTTCGCTTGGCCGTTCCGCCAGTTCAGCGTTGTGTGTGCCGTGCATCAAAACCTCCTCGCTGTCCGCATATTCAGCGAGGACTTTATTCGGAACGATTATAATGCTACAATTGAAATGTTCCGATAATGATTATGCGAGTTGCGCATGAACATCCATGACCTCGAAGCCTTCGTCGCCGTCGTCGAAACAGGCTCCATCGTCGGTGCTTCGGCTAGGCTCAACCTCACCCAGCCCGGCGTGACGCGCCGGGTGCAGAACCTCGAGGAGCAACTGGCGACGCCTTTGCTCGACCGTCAGTCGAAGCCGCTCAAACCAACGGCATCGGGCCGCGAGGCCTATGAGCATGGCCGCCGCGTGCTGCGCTCGCTGGAGGATCTGAAGGCTGGAGTGTCGCCGGCCGGCGAGGTGAGGGGCGAGTTCCGCCTCGGCATCATGCCTTATCTGTCGACCAGCGCGCTGTCCGAGCCGCTCGACAGCTTGCGTGCAGCCTTCCCGCAACTGACGCTGAAGATCACCTCCAGCCTGTCGCCGCGCCTGGTGGAGCAGGTGCTGCGCAGCGAGATCGACGCGGTCGCGGTCTGCCTTGCCGAGGGTGTCGCGCCGCCGCCAGAACTCGTCGGCGACGATCTCGGCGTGCAGGCGGTGCTTCTTGTCGCTTCGCCCGGCCTTGGCGTGCCGAAGCCGGCTGAGCTCAACGATCTTGCTCGCTACCCCTGGGTGCTCAACGAAACCGGCTGCGGCTTCCGCGCCTTCATCCGCCATCGCTTCGAGGTGGCCCGGCTGCCGTTCCATATCGGTGTCGAGGCACAGGGCGCCGATCTGAGAATGTCGCTGGTGGCGCGCGGCCACGGCATCGGAGTCGTCACGCCCGGCGCGCTGTCGGGCAGCCAATGGCGCGACGCGGTCGAGGTGGTCGATTGCCCCGGCTTCAAGCCGCGGGTGCGCTGCTGGCTGCTGCACCGCCCGCCGGCCGGAAGGTTGGCGCGCCCGATCGCGGTCTTCCGCGATGCGCTGGCCGAGGCGCTGAAGGGGCCGATGCCGCTGATGTCGTAGGGCTTCTCCTTCTCCTGCAAGAGGAGAAGGGGCGGTCGTGCTGCCTTGACCCAACCCCCGCCCACACTATCTTCGCGCCATGCCAGATAAAGCCCCTTCCGCCACTGCGCCGCTCATCGTCATCGACCTTCAAACCGGCATGTTCGACGGCCGCTTCGATCCGCCGATCCATGACGCCGACACAATAGCCGAACGCACTCGCAGGCTGATCGACTGGGCGCGGCATTCGGGCCGCAAGGTGGCGTTCGTGCGCCATGACGGGCCGGAGGGCGACCCGCTGGCGCCGGGCGCCTCCGGCTGGCCGGTCTGGCCGCTGCTCGGCCAGGCGGCCGACGAGCCGACCTTCGGCAAGAGCGTCGGCAACGCCTTCTCCAATCCCGAGCTCGCCCGATGGGTAACAGGGCAGGGCGCGAAGGACGTCGTGCTTCTTGGCGCCCAGACCGATTTCTGCGTCGCCGCCACGGTCAAGGGCGCCTTGGCCGAGGGCTTGGGGGTCACTGTGGTCTCCGACGCGCATTCGACTCTGGACAGCGACAAGGAGAAGGCACCCGACATCATCGCCCGCCACAATGAGGTCTTCGAGGGGCAGGGCGCGCGGATGACGACGACGGCGGAGCTGACAAGCAAGGGTTGAAGGGCCGCATTCCTTCGCGCGCTGTCCCGCAGACATGTCAGTGAAGTCTCGATCCGGAGAACGCCAACCCAAGGAGCCCATCTTGCCAACGCTTTCCCTGCCCGCCGAAGGAGGCTGCCGCTGCGGCCGCGTGCGTCTGAAGATTTCGGCGAAACCCTTGCTCACCATGGCCTGCCATTGCACCGGCTGCCAGTCGATGTCGTCCAGCGCCTATTCGCTGAGCGCGGCAATCCCGTCGGAAGGTTTCGAGGTGACTAGGGGCGAGCCGGTGATCGGCGGCCTGCATGGCGCGTCGAAACACTATTTCTGCGGCCACTGCATGACCTGGATGTTCACCCGGCCCGAAGGGATCGACTGGTTCGTCAACCTGCGCCCGACCATGCTCGACGATCATGCCTGGTTCACGCCCTTCATCGAGACCTGGACGGCCGAGAAATTTCCCTGGGCGGCGACGGCGGCCGTGCACAGCTACGCGGCGCTGCCTTCCTTCGAGGAATATGAGCCGCTGGTCGCCGAATATGCCGGGGCGCAGGGGTAAAAAAACGGCGACCTGGGCAAGGTCGCCGTTGGCATTTCCGTTCATGGTCGACGCGGCCGTTGGGGGCGCATTGTTGGGGATGTGCTTGGGCGTCCGCGCCGACCAAGGCGGCCTCATACCGCAGACTTCACCATGGCACATTTGCCGCCTGCTGAAACTTCCGCGAAAACGGTATATGGCGGTGGTTGCACTTTGCCTTCCTGCACACGGAGGAGAAAGCAAGGGCGAAACACTTTCTATCCCTTGCCGCATTGACCTCGTCCGCCCGACCGGCGACGACTGACGCTTTCCTTTTCAATGGATTGCATCGTGAACGAGACTCATTTTCTCAACGCCAGGCTTGCCGACGGCACGGTCGCTGACCTCGCCGTCGCCGGGGGCCGGTCGGCGCGATCGACCTCGCCGGTCAGCTCGTGCTGCCGGCTTTCGTCGAGGGCCATATCCATCTCGACACCTCGTTCTATGGCGATGCCTGGCGCCCGCACATTCCCTGCACCAATGGTTTTGACGTGCGCGAGCGGGTCGCCTTCCAGATGCGCAACCTCAAGCGGGCCGCGCCGATGGAAGAGCGGGCGAAAAACCAGCTCGAGCTCTGCGTCGGCAATGGCAGCCTCGCCATGCGCAGCCATGTCATGGTCGATGCCGCGGTTGGGCTGAAGCATGTCGAGACGATCCTCGGCGTGCGGGAGAAATACCGCGACCTGATCGACATCCAGCTCGTCGCCTTCCCGCAGAGCGGCATCCTGTCCTCGCCAGGCACCGCGGAGCTGCTTGACGAAGCGTTCAAGCTCGGCTGCGATCTGATCGGCGGGCTCGACCCGGCAAGCTTCGACCGCGATGTAAAGGGCCATCTCGATGTCGTCTTCGGCCTGGCCGAAAAGCATGGCGCCGGCGTCGACATCCACCTGCATGACCGCGGCACGCTCGGCCTGTTCGAGATCGAGGAGATCGTCGCCCGGACCACGGCATCGGGCATGCAGGGAAAAGTCGTCGTCAGCCACGCCTACGGGCTGGGCGACGTCTCGGCCGATGCGTTGGCCGGCGCCGGCGAGCGGATCGCCGCCGCCGGCGTCGCCATCATGACCAATGCGCCCGGCGATCATCCTTTCCCGCCGGTGGCGGCGCTGCGCAAGGCGGGCGTCACGGTCTTTGCCGGTTCCGACAACATCCGCGATTCCTGGTGGCCTTATGGCGATGGCGACATGCTCAACCGCGCCAACATGATCGGCTACCGCTCCGGCTTCTACGAGGATTGGGAACTGGAAGCCGCTTATGACGTGGTGAGCCATGGCGGCGCGAAGGCACTGGGGCTCGAAGGCTACGGGATCGCCGTTGGCACCAAGGCGGATTTCGTCGCGCTGAAGGCCGAGCATGTCCCGGAAGCAGTGGTGGCGGTGCCGAAGGATCGCGCTGTGTATCGGGCGGGCAGGGAAGTGGCGCGGGACGGTCGAATGATCAGGTAAGCGACGGTCGGCGCGGAGAAAGCAGCCGCCGACAGGCCTTCGCATGGATCGTTTCGCGGGCGCCGGCGTTCCTTCAGCTGAAACAGAGATCGGGAGGTTTCCATGGCTGAGCAGAGCAGGGAAGACCGTATCCGCCAACGCGCCTATGAGCTTTGGGAAAAAGAGGGAAAGCCCGAGGGTGCAGATCTGCGTTTTTGGGAACAGGCGATGGCCGAGATTGACGAAGAGGATCAGGGAAAGGATATGTCGGGCAAACGTGCCCGCCGGGCCGGTGCATAGTCGCCAGAGCGCCATGAATGCGCTGCCCTGAAAAGGGTCGGCAAAAGCCGGTTCGCTAGCCCGCCCATGATGGTCGTGAGGCAATGGACGTTCGCGATGCCATCCGTCGAGCGCTGGTCTGGTCCAGCGGATGGTTCAACTACGCCACCTCGCTGTGGCTGCTCTACCAACTCGTCATCATCTTCACGCTGTTCCTCGCGGCCAGGTTCGCCGGTCGGCGCGTCGAGTTGCTGCTTGAGGACCGGGCACGCCAGATCAAGGGTCACCCCGGACTGCTGAGGCTCGTGATCGCGCTGCTACGACGCACAGACTGGATCCTCTTCACACTTTTCCTGCTTGCCGCGCTCAACCTCATGCGCGTTTTCGTGTGGCCAAGCCACCTCTACCTCCTCCATGTCGTGCTTTCGCTGTCGCTTGCCTGGCTTCTCGCGTCGGTGCTGTCGCGCATCGTTCGCAACCGCCTCGTCGCCCGCCTTCTCGGCTGGCTGATCTGGCTCTACGCCGCGCTTGTCATCCTCGGCGTCAGCGACGAGACCGCGACCTTGCTCGATAGCCTCGCAATCCCCATGGGCGCGATCCATCTTTCCGCCCTGCTGCTGCTCAAGGCGGTGCTGCTCTTGGTCGCCACGGTCTGGCTTGCGGTGGTCATCGGCAATTACGTCGATGAGCGCGTCCGCATCTCCGAGGAACTGACACCCTCAATCCGCGTCCTCGTCGGCAAGGTGGCAAAGATCGGCCTGGTCCTGGTTGCCGGCGCCGTCGCCCTTTCAGCCGTCGGCGTCGACCTGACGGCGCTGACGGTTTTCTCCGGCGCGATCGGCGTCGGCCTTGCCTTTGGGCTGCAGAAGGTCGTTTCGAATTTCGTCTCCGGCATCATCATCCTGCTCGACAAGTCGATCAAGCCGGGAGACACAATCTCGCTCGAAGGCACGTTCGGCTGGATACGGGAATTGCGCGCGCGCTTCGTGTCGGTGGTCACGCGCGACGGCCGCGAATATCTCATCCCGAACGAAGACTTCATCACCCAACGGGTCATCAACTGGTCGTTCAGCGACAACCTCGTGCGGCTCGACGTGAACTTTGGCGTCTCCTACGACGCCGACCCGCACAAGGTCAGCGAACTGGCGATCGAGGCCGCGATCAGCGTCGGCCGGGTCGAAGCGGATCGACGGCCGGTTTGCTGGCTGACGGGCTTCGGCGACTCCTCGCTCAACTTCGTTCTGCGCTTCTGGATCCACGATCCGCAGCAGGGCCTGACCAATGTGCGCGGCAAGGTGCTGCTGGCGCTGTGGGACACGTTCAAGAAGAACGGCATCGGCATCCCCTATCCGCACCGCGAGGTCATCGTAAGGGAAGCCGGGCCGACCGGGCTGAAAGGCAGTTGGGCGGCGCGTTGAAAGCGCGGCTCCCTTCAGGGGACGTGACTCAACGCATCAGGCGATAGGCCCAAGCGTCTGACATTGCAGGCCATGCAGGCTCGCGTCCTGCGCGCGGGCTGCATGTCCGATCCCATAAATTAGTTTGCATGCATATGTTTCAAGCCGCTCCGGCTTCGTGAAGCATTTCACCGTTCGCGCGCAATCGACTGGTTACAGACGCATCGCAAAAGCGGCACCGGGAAGAGGCGGCACCGGTTTTCCGCCGCTGATCTATGGGGGTTTCCATGTTCAAAAGTCTCAACCGAATCCGCGCGGCCTTCGCGCAGGCCAGCAAGCGCCGCCGCACGACGCGCGAGCTCAACGAGCTGCCGCCGGAAGTCCAAAAGGACATTGGCTGGCCGGGCGGGGCCGAGCCCGACGAAATCCGCCTGCCTTTTTAAGAGCAATTGCAGGAAAAGTGTCAGCGGTCGGGCTCGGCGGCTTCGCCGTAGCCTTCCGGAATTGCGTAAAAGGAGTGCGGCTCGCCGTTTCCGTGAAACGAACCAGGTGGTGATGTCCTATTGGGCGCAGTTCGGCGTCGCAGGCGCGCCGTTGAACCTGTCCTCGGTCCACGCTATCAACCCGGCCTCGAGCGGCGAGCCGTCGGCCACCAGCGAAAGATGGCCGCGGCCATCGAATTGCCGATAGTCGATCTTCTGTCCCGCTGAGCATCGCTGGGCGACATAGGCCTGCTGGACGCGGGCGGGGACGAGATCGTCTTCGACGCCCTGCGCGATCAGGACCGGGACATCGATCGGGGCGCTGGGCATGTTCTCATCCAGTCTTGCGCCTAACGGGCCGGAGGCCGGATCCCGTTTGAAGATGCCGCCCGGCAGCAGCATCGTCTCGACGATCGAAAAAAGGGTCGCCCGGCCGCCGACGCATCGCCCCGCGATGTCACGGGCGAGGATCATCGACGTGGGACCGAGATAATCGCTGAGCCGGACGTCGGGGTAGGCCTTGGCGTAGGCCTCGGCGAGATACGCAGACACGATCTTGCCGAACATTGTGCCCTGCACGGCTTCGAACAGGGCGCGCAGGTCGGTTGCCGGCGCAAACGCCGCGACCCCGGCAACGCTGATGTCGGGCGCATAACCCCCCGCGCGCATGCCGGCCCACAGCGCGCTGTTGCCGCCCTGCGAGTGCCCCCAAACTGTGACCTTGCCGTCGGCGTGCAAACCAGGCAGCTGGCGCGCGGCGCGCGCTGAGTCGAGCACGGCCCGCGCAGCGTCCTCGCCGATCAGATAGGCATGGTCGCCGGAGGTGCCGAGGCCGACATAGTCTGTCGCGACATAGACCCAGCCCTGCCTGAGCAGGGCCTTGAGCGCCGGCACGTTGTCGAATGGATGTTTCAACACCGATGGCGCGCAGCCCGGGTCCATGCCGGTCGTGCCATGCGCCCACGCGACCAAGGGCCTGCTTGCCGCACTCGAACCCGTCGAGGCCACAACAACTCCGCTTGCAACGGCCGGCGTATCGTCGTCGCGCGTGGTCGCATAAAGCACGCGCCAGGCCTGCGCTCCCGCCGGCACGTCACGCGTGAAGGGCTCGCTCGCCATCAGGGTTCCTGGTGGCGGAATGGGGTCGCGGCGGTTGGCGTAGAAAGCATCGGGCGCCGCCGGCCTGGCCAGGTACCAGAGTCCTGCGACGAGGACGCAGGCCGCCGCAACAAACACCGCGGCCAACCGCGCAAGCAGCCCACGTTTTTTCTTCGGTCGCAAGCTCTGTGCCATTGCTGGGGACTTCGCCTCGCTGGACTGACTGTGACATGGCGCAGCCTCTGCTTTCTACCAGCGAAGGAAGGTGACAGCCACACGGGCACGGCCGGTCCGTCGACATGTCCGATGGCGAAGGCCGGGCGCTGCAGCCGGCCCGGCCTTCGCCGATGGGTTGCGTCAGCCTATTTCCGCGACGACCGTCCCCGACACTGGATCCGTCACGCCGAGATCGCCGCCGAGGTCCTCGAGCATGTCGCGGAAGGTGTCGAGAACGCCGATCATCATCGGGCGCGCCGCGGCGAGACTGTCCATGTCTTTCCATTCGCCGACCATGCAGAATGTGCGCTCGCCGGTCTTGATAAGGGCACCTTTGCGAAAGCCCTTGGCGTTCAGCGAGACCTTTTCGTGCGCATCGACGAAGGCTTTTTCCTTGCCTGGCTTGGTGCGAAAGCGGACTACGTTATAGGCGGTCATGGGGTCCTCCGATCGGTTTGAGGTCAGCCGGCCGGCTTGTAGGCGCCGGCGGCCTTGTTGGCGGCCGCGATCACGGCCTTCATGTCGAGTTCTTCCAGGACGACGAGGTCGCTCACCGAACCGCTTGCCCGCACCGCAAGCGTCATGCCCATCCCGGCAATCTGGTCCGGTACCTCGCCATTGACGATGACGTCGTAGATGCCGCGCGTGAACATCAGGCTGCTCATCTTGCCGCCCACGCTTTCAAAGAGCGCCTTGATTGCGGCCTCCCGGTTCGATCCTTGCATCAGCCCTTTGGCGGCATGGGGTTCGTATGTCGCCAGTATGGTAACCTTCATGGGATCCTCCTCCAGATATCACGACCGCCCGGCCGCTTGCGCAGCGCGGACTTGCCGGTTTTTCTGTGACATTTGACCTGGTCCGTGGACCGCCGGGAGAACATGGCCACGGCGGTCCAGCCGGAGCATGGCTTCGGCCTCCAATAATATGCGCTTTTTCTAATGTAACGACAATCCCGCCATGCGTCGTGCCGGGGCCTGTCGGCCGTCGAGAGCAGCTGGCGCTACCCCAGCCACCACCACAGCGCGCCGACCACCAGCGCGGCGGCCACGACGCAGCCCGCCAGCATGAGGTAGGAGCCGATGATCATCTCGCGGATGATCTTCTTGATGCTGGCGCGGTCGTTGAGGTTGGGGAAGGGCTCGTTGGGCAGCGCAACGCCGAGGGTTGCATCCGCTCGCGCTTTCGCGCAACGGGTTTCTATTCGCAATCGCTAAAATGTTTGAATCGACTGGCTGGCAGGGGTGGCGGTCCGCTCCCGGTCCGCCACCCACGGTTGGAAACCATTTCAGGCGTGGCCGGCCAGCGCGTTCAGCTTGGCGCAGAATTCGGCATGCGGCTTGCTCATCGCCGCGTCCTGGCATTCCTTCATCATCGACGCCTGGTGCTTCTTCGACATCTTGGCCCAGACCTTCTTCATGTCGGCATCCGACTTCATGGTCTTCATCGTCTTGTCAGTGAAGAAGGGAGCCATCATCTTTGGCTCGTCAAGGATGCCGGCGAATGCCGTGCCGGCGATGACCGACGCCGCCAGCAGGCTCAGAAATGCCGCCTTCGTTTTCATGGCCTTGTTCTCCCATCGTTGTAGCCCCACAGCAGGGCGCCTTCATCAGTAGCACCGACGGCAAATAAATTAGAGGATCCTAGTACTTATCCAAGGTCACGTTTCGGTGAGCGGGATGACCGATGGTGTCGGTCCGGCCGGGACCAGGTTGGCCTGTGCGCGTTTTCGCGGCTGGGCTATTCAACTCGGCCAAAAAACCTGATAATAGGTCAGTAAAGTTGACCTAAATGCTGATTTGCCGCTCGGGAGGCGCGCCTTGACCCTGTTGAACCTTCTGGCCTCGCGCTCCTCGCGCATGAAGGCCTCCGAAATCCGCGAGCTGTTGAAGCTGCTCGACCAGCCGGACATCATCTCCTTCGCTGGCGGCATTCCCGACCCGTCGCTGTTTCCGGCCGAAGCCATTGGCGATGCCTACCAGGCGGTGCTCGGCGGCAAGGAGGCGGGGGCCGCGCTGCAGTACCAGGTCAGTGAAGGTTTCCTGCCGCTGCGCAAATGGCTGGCCGCCCATATGGGCAAGCTCGGCGTTCAATGCGACGAGGGCAACATCTTCATCACCTCCGGCTCGCAGCAGGCGCTCGACTATCTCGGCAAGCTGTTCTTGTCTCCTGGCGACACGGCCTTGGTCACCTGGCCGACCTATCTCGGCGCGTTGCAGGCCTTCAACGCCTATGAGCCGCGCTATGACCGGCTGAACACCGCTGGCGGCAACATGACACCGGAGGCTTATCGCGCAGCCGCCGCCGCCAATGGCGGCAAGGTGAAGTTCGCCTATCTGGTGCCGGATTTCGCCAATCCGACCGGCAACACGCTTGACGCCAAGCAGCGCGAGGCGGTGCTCGATCTCGCCGGCGAGCTCGACATCGCAGTCATCGAGGACGCCGCCTACCGCGCGCTGCGCTATGACGGCGAAGGCGTGCCGCCGATCCTGGCACTCGACTGCGCCCGCTCCGGCGGCATCGACAAGGCGCGCACGCTCTATTGCGGCTCGTTCTCGAAGATCCTGTCGCCCGGCATGCGCGTTGGCTGGGTCTGCGCGCCTCATCATGTGGTGGAAAAGCTGGTGCTGATGAAGCAGGCGTCCGACCTGCACAGCCCGTCGATCAACCAGATGGTCATGCATCGCGTCGCCGAGACCATCTTCGATGCCCAGGTGGACAAGCTGATCGGCGCCTACCGCAAGCGCCGCGACGCGCTGCTTTCTGCGCTGGAGGCCAACATGCCCGACGGCATTTCCTGGAGTCGGCCCGACGGCGGCATGTTCGTCTGGCTGACGCTGCCGGAAGGCGCTGACGCCACCGAGCTCTTGGCGCGTTCGGTCAAGGAGGCGCGCGTTGCCTTCGTGCCGGGCAACGCCTTCTTCGCCGACGGCACCGGCCGCGACACGCTGCGCATGTCGTTCACGCTTGCCGACGACCGCGCTGTGAACGAAGGCGTGCCGAGACTGGCGAAGCTGCTGCGGGGCTGATCTCCTCGAGGAAGATCAGCAGCCTGCTGTCACCTCTAGCTCGCGCAGGCGTGATTGGTAGTGTGCAGCCGTGATTGTCCGCGCGGCCGATTCCTCGGCTAGTGTCGCGACCGATCCAACACCCCCTGGATCGACCCGACCCTGGGGTCGCACCTCCATGGTCCGAACGAAAGAGCCCCGACGGCCTCCACCGGCGGGGCTTTTTCGTTGTTCCTGGGAGCCGCTGCGCCGACTTGCCCTTTTTCGGGCCGCTTTTCCGCTACGCTAATGTTGTCCAGGGAGGATCACAGATGACGACCTTGCGTCTCGGCTTCACCATGCTTGCCCTTGTCGCCTTCGCGGGCCATGCGGCGGCCTTCGAGATCTCCAGCCCGTCCGTTTCGGACGGCAAATGGGATGCGAAATATCTCGGCGACAAGGCTGGCTGCGGCGGACAAAGCGTCTCGATCGCGCTTGCCTGGAAGGACCCGCCCGCCGGCACCAGGAGTTACGCGCTCACCATGTTCGACACCGACGCCAATGGCGGCAAGGGTTTCTGGCACTGGCTTGCCTGGAACATCCCTGCTAGCGCCAAGGGTTTGCGCGAGGGCGCCGGCGCGCAGGGCGGCAAGCGCATGCCCAAGGGGGCGGTGTCGGGCAAGGGCGGCGTCGGCCGCGCCGGCTATTTCGGCCCATGCCCGCCACCCGGCAGCGGCCAGCATCACTATGTCTTCACGCTGTATGCGCTGGGCGAAAAGACGCTGCGCACGCCGGACAATCCGTCGCCGGAGATGGTGTCGGTCGCGGCCAAGAGCCAGGCGCTGGGCGAGGCGAGCGTGACATATACTTACGGGAGATAGCTACAGTTGATCTCCGGGCGACCTTCGCCTTCGTCATCCTAGGGCGAAGCAAGGAGCGCAGCGACGCGCGCAGACCCTAGGATCCATGCCGTGACGCTAAGGCGTTGAAACGGTTAAGAATTCTGCTCCGTTGCGCCCTTCGGCGCACGTCACGGCATGGATCCTCGGGTCAAGCCCGAGGATGACGAGCGTCGGCGGGGCTACTCCGCCGCCTCCAGCTTGTCCTGCGTCTTCGTCTCAAAGTCGCTGGCGTCGTGACGCTCGCGCAGCTGGAAGGCCGGATCGCCGGACATGCGGTTGACCATGCGGCCGCGGCTTACCGCCGGCCTTGCGTCGATCGCGTCGGCCCAGCGCTGCACGTTCTTGTATTCATGCACCGAGAGGAACTGATGGGCGTCGTTGTAGCTGCGGCCCTTGGCGAGCCCGCCATACCATGGCCACACCGCCATGTCGGCGATCGTGTAGTCGGGGCCGGCAAGATATTCGCTTTCGGCCAGCCGCCGGTCGAGCACGTCCATCTGCCGCTTGGTCTCCATGGCAAAGCGGTCGATGGCGTATTCGATCTTTTCCGGCGCATAGGCATAGAAATGCCCGAAGCCGCCGCCGAGATAGGGCGCCGAGCCCATCTGCCAGAACAGCCACGAGAAGGTTTCCGCGCGCGCCGCGCGCTCGGTAGGCAGGAATTCGCCGAACTTTTCCGCGAGATAGGTGAGGATCGAGCCGGACTCGAACACCCGCACCGGCTTCGGCTCGCTGCGGTCCATCAGCGCCGGGATCTTCGAGTTCGGGTTGACCTTGACGAAGCCGCTACCGAACTGGTCGCCGTCTCCGATCTTGATCAGCCAGGCGTCATATTCCGCGCCCTTGTGGCCGAGCGCCAGAAGCTCCTCCAGCATGATCGTAACCTTCTGGCCATTGGGCGTGGCCAGCGAGTAGAGCTGCAGGGGGTGCTTGCCGACCGGCAGTTCCTTCTCATGCGTCGGGCCCGCAATCGGCCGGTTGATCGAGGCGAACGTGCCGCCACTCGGCTTGTTCCAGGTCCAGACTTTCGGCGGGATGTATTGGTCCATATTGGCGGCCTTGTGTTGCGCAAGTGGCGGGAAGTCTGCCACGGATGCCGATAGACTTAGGGGCGGTTCCGCGCGGGTCAAAGAAAAAAGTTCAACCTTCGTTGAACTAGCGCTTGTGCCAGTTCCCGAAAGGGGGAAATCCGCCCTTGCGTCGCGCTCCTTCGGCCATACTTATAGATAGAGACCCGCAATCCAGGATGGATCGATGACGATCGAGAAAATTTCGCGCTCCGTCGTTGCCGTGCGCGCCATGGTTCCGGACGACGCTTTCACCGCCAATGCGCTCGGCACGCGCCGCGAAGGCAGCGGCGTGGTGATCCGCGACAATGGCCTGGTGCTCACCATCGGCTATCTCATCACCGAGGCCGAGGAAGTGTGGCTGACCGACCAGGACGGCCGCGTGGTGGCGGCGCACGCGCTTGCCTACGACCAGGAAACCGGCTTCGGCCTTGTGCAGGCGCTGTCGCCGCTCAACCTCCCGGCTGTGCAGTTCGGTAACGCCAGAAAGGCCAATGTCGGCGATGCGGTGACGCTCGCCGACGGCATCGGCCAGCAGGTCGACGCCCACATCGTCACCAAGCAGGAATTCGCCGGCTATTGGGAATATCTGATCGACGAGGCGATCTTCATCACGCCCGCGCATCCGTCCTGGGGCGGGGCCGCGCTGTTCGATCGCGACGGCAAGCTGCTCGGCATCGGCTCGCTGCGTCTGCAGATGAGCCGCGCCGGCGAGGTGGCCGACATCAACATGGTCGTTCCCATCGATCTTCTGACGCCGATCCTCGACGATCTCATCAAACGCGGCCAGGCGGCCAAGGCGCCGCGTCCGTGGCTCGGCGCCTTCTCGGCCGAGTCGAACGGCATGGTGGTGGTGATGAGCGTGGCCGAAGGCGGTCCAGCGGCGAAGGCGGGGCTCCGCCAGGGCGACATCATCTCCGACGTGCGCGATGGCGAGGTCGACGGTCTGGCCGATTTCTACAGAAAACTCTGGCAGAACCCGGCCGGCGCGGAAATTCCGCTGCGCGTCGTGCGCGACGGCCGCGAGACCTGGCTGCGCGTCAAATCGGCCGACCGCAATTCCTTCCTGAAGAAGCCGCAGCTGCAGTAGCCCTGAAGCGCCGATGCATCCCAGGCTGCTGAAGACTTTTCTGGCGGTCGCGCGAACGCGCAACGTCACGCGCGCGGCGCAGGAGGTCAATCTCGCCCAGTCGAGCGTCAGCGACCAGATCCAGGCGCTGGAGACAGAGCTTGGCGCCAGCCTGTTCACCCGCTCGCGGCAGGGGCTCGCTCTGACGCCGGTGGGCGAGGCGCTGAAACCCTATGCCGAGGACTTGCTGGCGCTCGCCGACGACGCTCGCGCCGCCATCGATGCCACGAGGGCCGAGGCGGCCGGCAGCCTGGCGATCGGCGCGCTGGAAACGATCGCCTCGGCAAGACTTGCCGGCTGGCTCGCCGGTTTCCGCGCCGCGCATGCCGGCATCGACATCAAGCTTAAGGTGGCCGGCAGCGGCGAGTTGCTGCGCCGGCTGGGCGACGGCGAGGTCGACGTCGCCTTCTGCTTCGAGCGACCGCCCGAGCTTGAAGATGCCAGCGCGCCGGACCGGCGCCTGGCCAGGCGCGTGGTGGCGGTCGAGCCGCTTGCGCTGATCGCGCCGCCCGGCGACAACCGGGCGGACGTCGATCTGGCGGCGCTGGCCGAAAAGCATTTCGTCGCCACCGAGGCTGGCTGCGTCTACCGCGCCATGGTCGACAAGGCGTTCGCCGAGGCAGGTCTCGGCAAGCCCAGCCTCGCCGCCGAAGCCGGCAGCATCGACGCCATAGCCGGGCTTGTGGCGGCCGGCGCAGGCTTTGGCCTGGTGCCGCGTCTCGCGGTCGCCGCCGCGATCGATCGCGGCGAGGTCGCCGAGCTTGCCTGGCCCGGCCCGGTCCGCTCGGCTGACATCGTGATGATTTGGCGCCGCCGCCGCGTCCAGCCGCCGGCGCTGAAGGCGCTGCTCACCGCCATAGGAGAGGGCTTCGCCCCGGTCACACCAGCCGGTGCCCGCCCTCGACATGCAGCGTCTCCCCCGTCGTAAAGCCATTGCCGATCAGGAAACGGATCGCGTCGGCAATGTCGTCGGGCCTTCCGACCCGCCCCGCGGGCAACCGCTCCGCCATGGAGGACAGGGTCTCAGCCTTTCTGTCGCCGGCGACGAACTTCCAGATCGGCGTGTCGACCCAGCCTGGCGAGACGGCGTTGACGCGGATCGGCGCGAGCTCCACGGCCAGCGCCCTCACCAGCCCTTCCAGCGCCGCGTTGACGGCCGCGACCACCGAACCGCGCGCCGCCGGCCGATAGGCCGCGATACCAGAGACGAAGGTGAGCGAGCCGGTCGGCGGCAGCTTCGGCGCGCCGTGCTTGGCAAGCAGCAGCGGCCCATAGAACTTGCTTTCCAATACCCGCTGCGCGGCTGAAAGCTCGATCTCGGGCAACAGGCGGTACGCGCCTTCGATTGCGGCGGCTGTGCTGACGATATGATCGAGCGGCCCGATACGCTGAAACAACGCCGCAACCTCATCCTCGCGGCTGATATCGACCACCGCCGTTTCGAGCGTGGCAGGTCGGCTGAGCTCTTCCCGCGCCGCGTTCAGCTTCGCCTCGCCACGCCCGCCGATGATGACGCCGGCGCCCTCATCGAGACAGCGCCTGGCAAGTGCCAGCCCCATGCCCGAGCTGCCGCCGACGATCAGGATCTTTTGCTTGTCCATGTCCATGCCTTTCCTTTGCATGGACGGTCATGTGGCAGCCGGAAGCTCCAAGCGGAAACGGAAGAAACCGATAGGCCTATCGGGGACTCCGATGACACCCTCAGTTCCGCTTGGCGCTGGCGAAGACGACGAGGTTGTCGTCCGGATCGCGCATGCGCATGATGTAGAAATCCTTCGCGTCCTCGACTGGGCCGGGCTTGAGGCCTGCATCGGCCAGCCGCTTGCGTTCGGGCTCCAGCGGCAGGACGCCAATGGTCAGCGTGCTGGTGCCGGCTCTGTCCTTGTCTTCGAAGAGCTGCACTTCCGCGCTTTCGGTGAACTGCCATTCGACCAGCCCTGCCATTGGCCGGCGGGCAGGGGCCTTGCCGAACAGCTTCTCGTACCATCGCGTGCTGGCTTCGAGATTTGAACAACTGACATGGGCGAAGATTGTTTCGATACCCATCGAACTCATCCTCCGTTCGACTGCGATGAGGCAGGAACGCGGCGCCGAGCCGGCGCGTTCCGGCCGGACAGTACTTATCGGTCGCTTGTAGCCGTCTGCTGACAGGAGCTGGCAACAGTGGCGGCTACAAAACGCGAGGAATCGTCCAGACTGTCTGGAAGCAAAACGAGGTGACGATGGCCCCCATCAAAGTCGATCCAGCAAAAGTGCGCGAATTCCCCGATGCCGAAAGCTTCTATGCGTGGCTCTCCGACAACCACGCCGGCGAAAGCGAGGTCTGGATCAAGGTCCACAAGGTTGGTTCCGGTCTCGCCTCGATCACACCGAAGGAGGCGATCGACGTCGTGCTCTGCTTCGGCTGGATCGACGCGGTGCGCAAGTCGCTCGACGACAAGAGTTTCCTGCAGCGCTATACGCCGCGCGGCAGGAAAAGCATCTGGAGCAAGATCAACATCGACAATGTCGCGCGCCTGGTCGAGGCGGGCCGCATGACCGAGCACGGCCTGCGCGAGGTCGAGGCGGCCAAGGCCGACGGTCGCTGGGACCGCGCCTATGGCGGGTCGAGGCAGATGACGATCCCGCCCGACCTGCAGGCCGCGATCGATGCCGAACCGAAGGCAAAAGCGATGCTGGAAAAACTTTCGGCGCAGAACCGCTTCTCGCTCGCCTTCCGCACCCACAACATGAAGACCGAGGCTGGGCGCAAGAAGAAGATCGCCGATCTGGTGGCGATGCTGAAGCGCGGCGAGACGATCCACCCGCAGAAGAAGGCATGATCCCGAAAAGTGGTTGCCGGTTTTCGGAAAAGATCATGCCTCATTGACACCGCAAACAAAAACGCCGCCCGGAAGGGAGGGCGGCGTTTTCGGGAAGCGATGATCCTGAACCCTTTGCAAAGCGGTCCCGGATCATCCGGTCATGAAGTTCGAAAGCGTCAAGCCTTATGCGGCCTTCTTCGCAACATGCTTCTTCACATGGTGCTTGCGCACGTGGTGCTTCTTCACGTGATGCTTCTTGGCATGATGCTTCGCGTGCTTCTTCACGTGATGATGCTTGCGGGCATGATGACGGTGATGCTTGCGGTGATGCTTCTTGTGCGGGCTATTGCTGGCCGGCTTGGCGGCCTCGGTCGCTGCCGGCTTCGCGGCTTCGGTGGTCGCGGCCGGAGCAGTCGTTGTCGCTGCGGTCGTCGCGGCGGCGTTGGCTTCGGTGGTGCCGAGCGCCGGCACCGCGAAAGCGAGCGCGACGGCAAGGCCGAGTGCGGAAAGAATGGTCTTTTTCATAATCGGCATTCCTTGGTTGAGAACGATGTCTTCGTGTCGCGCGCCGCAAATCATCGGCTGCTCCGGTACCGCTTATGACAGCCCGACTTTTCGCGAGTTTTTCCCGACTGTTGAATCTTGTTTCTGGATCGTGTCTGGCGAGGCCCTCGCTCCTGGAATGGGCGCGGGTGGCCGCGTGGCGACCGGCGAAGGGCAGCGCGGTTACACCTCTGCCGCGGCGAGCGCGTTTCCAGCTCGTTCAGGATCGTCACTCATGAGCCATGCCGCATAATGATTGCAGACCCTTCACTCTAATCAAACAGCGCAATCGATGCGATCTTTCAGGCGGTACAAAGAACCGAAGGAGCAAGAGCAATGACCAGCCACACAAATCATTCCGGCAAGGTGGCGTTTGTCACCGGCGGCAACCGTGGCATCGGCCTGGAAACGGCGCGTCAGCTTGCGGAACTCGGATTCACCGTGCTGATCGGCGTGCGCGACCTTGCCAAGGGCGAGGTGGCGGCGAAGCGGCTTGGCGGCAAGGTCGAGGCCATCGCGCTGGATGTCGCCGCGCCCGAGGCTGCGGCCCGCGCCGCGGCCGAAGTCGAGCGCCGCTTCGGCTGGCTCGACATTTTGGTCAACAATGCCGCGATCCACTACGACCCTTCGGCGCAGGCGCTAAAACCCGACTGGACGATGATCCGCGAGGCCTTCGAGACCAATGTCTTCGGCGCCTGGCGCGTCGCGGCCGCCTTCGCGCCGCTGCTTGCCGCTTCTGGTCATGGCCGCCTGGTCAACGTCTCATCGGAGGGCGGCTCGCTCGCCTCGATGGGCGCCGGCGCGCCGGCCTATTCCACCAGCAAGGCGACACTGAACGCGCTGACCCGCATCCTGGCCGCGGAGCTGCGTGGCGCCGGCGTGCTGGTCAACTCGATCTGCCCCGGCTGGGTTGCCACCGACATGGGCGGCCCCGGCGGACGCCCGGTCGCGCAGGGAGCCGCCGGCATCGTCTGGGCCGCGACCTTGCCCGACGACGGCCCGACCGGCGGCTTTTTCCGCGATGGCAAGCGGCTGCCGTGGTGAGCGGCCGCTCAACGAATTCGAAGGAGGCGAACATGAAGATCGGAATCCTTGGCGCAGGCATGATCGGCGGCACCGTCGGTCGCCTTTGGGCGCAAGCCGGGCATGACGTGACCTTCGGCGTGCGTCATCCCGCGCGGCTGGCCTCGCTGATTGCCGGGCTTGGCGGCAAGGCCACCGCCGCCTCTGCGCTCGAAGCCGTGCATGGGGCGGATGCGGTTCTCGCCGCCATCCCGTTCCGCGCCTGGCCGGACATTGCCGGCGAAATCGGGGGCGAGCTCGGCGACAAGGTCCTGCTCGACGCCACGGTTCCCGATCCGCCGCGCGATGGCGCCTTCGGCGATGCCGCGCTCGCGCGGCCTGATGGCGTCGCCTTTGCCGTCGCGCCGCTGCTGCCACGCGCAAAACTGGTGCGCGCCTTCTCGACGGTGATGTGGACGACGCTGGGCAGCGAGGCGCATCGCGCCGGTGACCGCATCGGCATCCCGCTTGCCGGCGACGATGCCGAAGCGCTGGCGCTCGCGGAGCGTCTGGTGACAGACGCCGGCTTCGACCCGGTCGTCGTCGGTCCGCTGTCCGAAGCCAAGCGCTTCGATCCCGGCACCAAGGTCTTCGACAGCAACATGAGCGGCCGAGAGGTGGCGGCGCCGCTTGGCCTCGGTTGAGGCTGCCGGAAGATCACGCTGCCGTGACCTGCGCCATGCTACGAAAATAGCATTCCAGGCCCGTGAAATGTGATGCTAGGTTTCGCGCGGCCAGGGCTGCGGCGTGATCGGCAGAGGAGAGCGAGCGGGGCGCGAGCCCGGATTTTCCACGGATACCGGACGGAACTGTTGAACCATCACGAGGCAGCCGCGTTTCCGTGGTTGCCATATGGGAGGAACCACCAGTGAAAGCATCCTATCTCGTCTCGGCCGCGCTGCTTGCGGCATCTGCAATGCCGGCGGCGGCCGGCGAAGTTTCCGACGGCAAGGTCAAGATCGGCATCCTCAACGACCAGTCGGGCGTCTATGCCGATTTCGGCGGCAAATGGTCGGTCGAAGCCGCCAAGATGGCGGTCGAGGATTTCGGCGGCAAGGTGCAGGACGCGCCGATCGAGATCGTCAGCGCCGACCACCAGAACAAGGCCGATATCGCCTCCAACATCGCCCGCCAGTGGTATGACACCGAGCAGGTCGACGCGATCATGGAGCTCACGACGTCCTCCGTGGCCTTGGCCGTCCAGGGCATTTCCAAGGAAAAGAAGAAGATCGACATCGTCACCGGCGCGGCCTCCACCGACCTCACCGGCAAGCAGTGCTCGCCCTACGGCTTCCACTGGGCCTATGACACGCACTCGCAGGCCGTCGGCACCGGCGGCGAGCTGGTCAAGCAGGGAGGCGACAGCTGGTATTTCATCACCGTCGACTATGCTTTCGGCTATTCGCTGAAGGACCAGACCGCCAAGCTCGTCGAATCCAGCGGCGGCAAGGTGCTGGGCGAGGTGCGCTATCCGCTCGGCTCCACCGACTATTCCTCCTTCCTGCTCCAGGCGCAGTCCTCCGGCGCCAAGATCGTCGGGCTTGCCAATGCCGGCCTCGACACGTCCAATTCGATCAAGCAGGCGGCCGAATTCGGCATCGTCGCGGGCGGCCAGCGGCTGGCGGCACTTCTCTTCACGCTCGCCGAAGTGCATGGGCTGGGCCTCCAGGCGGCGCAGGGCGTGGTGCTGACCGAAGGCTTCTACTGGGACCGTGACGACAAGAGCCGCGAATTCGCCCAGCGCTTCTTCAAGCGCACCAACCGCATGCCGAACATGATCCAGGCCGGCACCTATTCGGCGGTGACGCAGTATCTCAAGGCCATCGACAAGGCCGGCACCGACGAGACCGAGGCGGTCGCCAAGGAGCTGCATGAAATGCCGGTCAACGACGTCTTCACCGCCAACGGCAAGGTGCAGGCCGACGGCTCGATGGTGCACGACATGTATCTCTATCAGGTCAAGAAGCCGGAAGAGTCGAAGAAGGACTGGGACTACTACACCTATCTGGCGACCATTCCGGGCGACAAGGCCTTCATGAAGGCCGAAGACAGCGGCTGCCCGCTCGTCACCAAGTGACGCTCGACACCGCCACCGCTGTCCGGCCGGACAGCGCCGATGAGACGCCGCGGGTGGTGCTTTCCGCCCGCGGTTTGAGGCGCGACTTCGCCGGCTTCGTCGCGGTGAAGGATGTCGACCTCGACATCCATCACGCCAAGATCCATGCGCTGATCGGCCCGAACGGCGCCGGCAAGACGACCATCTTCAACCTGTTGACCAAATTCCTGCAGCCGACCAGCGGCAGGATCGAACTGCTCGGCACCGACATCACCCGCACGCCGCCGGCGAAAGTGGCGCGCATGGGCCTCGTCCGTTCCTTCCAGATCTCGGCGATCTTTCCGCATCTTTCCGTGCTCGACAATGTGCGCGTGGCGCTGCAGCGCCCGGCCGGGCTCGGCTACCAGTTCTGGCGCCCGGTCGCCGCGCTTGACCAGTTGACGCCAAGGGCGCGCGAGCTGCTCGCCATCGTCGGGCTGGACGACGCGGCGCATCGGCTCGCCGGCGATCTCTCCTATGGCAGGAAGCGTGTGCTGGAGATCGCGACCACGCTGGCGCTCGACCCGAAGGTGCTTCTGCTCGACGAGCCGATGGCCGGCATGGGGCATGAGGATGTCGGTATGATCTCCGGCATCATCCGCTCGCTGGCCAAGGACCGCGCCGTGCTGATGGTCGAGCACAACCTCACCGTGGTTGCCGACCTCTGCGACTGGATCACCGTCATGCAGCGCGGCCAGGTGCTGGCCGCCGGCGACTACGCCACCGTCAGCCAGGACGAGCGCGTGAGGGTCGCCTACATGGGCACCGAGCATGGGGGGACCGAGCATGAGTGAGCCGCTGCTTACCGTGCGCGACCTCCATGCCTGGTACGGCGAAGGCCATGCACTGCACGGCGTCGATTTCGATGTCATGCGCGGCGAGACCGTCACGCTGCTTGGCCGCAACGGCGTCGGCAAGACGACGACGCTGCGCGCCATCATGGGGCTGATCCGCAAGCGTACCGGCTCCGTTACCTTCAACGGCAAGGACCTGATCCGCCTGCCGCTGCACCGCGTCGCGCATCAGGGCATCGGCTTCGTGCCGGAGGAGCGCGGCATCTTCGCGACCCTCACCGTCGACGAGAACCTGATCCTGCCGCCGGTGGTCGCCAAGGGCGGCATGAGCGTCGAGGAGATCTTCGAGCTCTTCCCCAATCTGAAGGAGCGCCGCAACAGCCAGGGGACAAAACTGTCCGGCGGCGAGCAGCAGATGCTGGCCATCGCCCGCATCTTGAGGACCGGCGTCGAGATGCTTTTGCTCGACGAGCCGACCGAGGGCCTGGCGCCGGTCATCGTGCAGCGCATCGGGGAATTATTGGCGACGCTGAAGAAGCGCGGCATGACCATCCTGCTGGTCGAGCAGAATTTCCGCTTCGCCGCCCGCATCGCCGACCGCTTCTACCTGATGGACCACGGCAGGGTGGTGGAAGGTTTCCCGGTGGGCGAGCTTGCGGCACACACCGAGAAATTGCACGAGGTGCTGGGGGTATGATCGCGCCATGACCATGATCTTCGGCATCCCCATCCAGGCGCTTCTCGGCCAGCTCCTCGTCGGCCTCATCAACGGCTCCTTCTACGCCATGCTAAGCCTTGGGCTGGCCGTCATCTTCGGCCTCCTGCGCATCATCAATTTCGCCCATGGCGCGCTCTACATGCTGGGCGCCTTCATCGGCTATCTGCTGCTGGTGCATCTCGGTATCGGCTACTGGCCGGCGCTGATCCTGGTGCCGCTTATCGTCGGCCTGTTCGGCATGGCGGTGGAGCGCGTGGCGCTGTCGCGGCTCTACCGCCTCGACCCGCTTTACGGCCTGCTCTTCACCTTCGGCCTCGCCTTGGTGATCGAAGGCGTGTTCCGCTATTATTACGGCGTCTCCGGCAATCCCTATGCCGTGCCTTCGCTGCTTGCCGGCGGCACCAATCTCGGCTTCATGTTCCTGCCCAATTATCGCGGCTGGGTGGTGGTCGCTTCGCTGATCGTGTGCATCGGCACCTGGCTTTTGATCGAGAAGACCAGGCTCGGCTCATACCTGCGCGCCGCCACCGAGAACCCTGAACTGGTTCAGGCCTTCGGCGTCAACGTGCCGCTGCTCTTGACGCTCACCTACGGGCTGGGCGCGGCCCTTGCGGGGCTCGCCGGCATTCTTGCCGCTCCGGTCTACCAGGTCAGTCCGCTGATGGGCTCGGACCTGATCATTGTCGTCTTCGCCGTCGTCGTGGTCGGCGGCATGGGATCGATCCTCGGCGCCATCGTCACAGGCTATATGCTCGGCCTCGCCGAGGGGCTGACCAAGGTTTTCTATCCCGAAGCGTCGAACCTCGTCGTCTTCGTCATCATGGTGATCGTATTGCTGCTCAGGCCCGCCGGCCTGTTCGGAAGGGACGCCTGAGATGAGCGAGGCGACCCTGCACCAGGACCGCGCCGCTGCCTCCCTCAGGCTGGAACGGGCGCTGATCGCGTTGGGCATCGTGGCGCTGATCGTCGCGCCCTTCTTCGTCTATCCGATCTTCATCATGAAGATGCTGTGCTTCGCACTGTTCGCCTGCGCCTTCAACCTCTTGCTCGGCTACACCGGCCTGCTGTCCTTCGGCCATGCCGCCTTCTTCGGCAGCGCGGCCTATTTCTGCGCCTACGCCGTGAAAGCCTGGGGCTGGCCGCCGGAGGCCGCCATCCTGCTCGGCACCGCGGGGGCCGCGGCCATGGGCCTTGTCATGGGTTTCCTCGCCATCCGACGGCAGGGCATCTATTTCTCGATGATCACGCTGGCGCTGGCTCAGATGTTTTATTTCTTCTGTGTCCAGGCGCCCTTCACCGAAGGCGAGGACGGCATCCAGGGCGTTGCGCGCGGAACGCTCTTCGGACTGGTCGACCTCGGCGTCACCATGAACATGTATTTCTTCGTGCTTGCCGTCTTCCTTATCGGCGTCTTCGCCATCTGGCGCATCGTCAACTCGCCCTTCGGCACGATCCTGCGCTCAATAAGAGAGAACGAGAACCGCGCCATCTCGCTCGGCTATTCCGTCGGCCGCTATAAGCTCGCCGCCTTCGTCATGTCGGCCGCGCTTGCCGGCTTTGCCGGCGCGACGAAAGCGATCGTCTTCCAGTTCGCCACGCTCACCGACGTCACCTGGCAGATGTCGGGCGAGGTGATCCTGATGACGCTGCTCGGCGGCATCGGCACCATGGTCGGCCCGGCGGTGGGCGCGGGACTGGTGGTCGGCCTGGAGAATACGCTTGCCACCTCCGGCTTTCCCGTGACGATCGCCACTGGGCTCATCTTCATGATCTGCGTGCTGATCTTCCGGCGCGGGATCGTCGGGGAGATTTATGCGCGGTGGTTGGGGCGCGCCGAGGCCGGCGGCGACAAGCATTGATCTGTGAGCTATCAACTGGCGCCTTGAATTAGGCCGCCCGCTTGGGTTCGACCGCGAACGGGCTGAGCCCGAGCCAGGTCTGCATCTTCCTGCCGATCTCCTTGTCGCCGGTCAGGGCGACCTTCGCGCCTGCCTTCTCGACGGTCAGCAGTCCCATCCAGATTGCGGTCATCGTGTGGAGGTCGGTCGAGACGTAGAGATCGACCTCGAAGCCCGGATCGTACCAGCACAGATCGACTTCGCCATGCTTCTCGACGATCAGCCACCACGAGCGTTTCGACGCCGGGAGATCCTGATACAGAAATTGTATCACGGTTCTTCCCTCGGGCAGGGGCGAGGGGTTCAGATTGCGCCGCATGTCCCACATCAGCAATGACGGATCGAGGTTCTTCAGCGATAGCCGGGACTCGACCCATTTCTGTCCCCAAAAACCCATCGCCTCGACCACTGGGCGCAAATCGCGGCCCGCCTCGGTCAGCCGATAGTCGAAGATGCCTTTCTCACCGGGCACTTCCTTGCGTTCCACGATCCCCGCCAGCTCGAGCTCCTTCAGCCGTTGCGACAGAAGGGTCGGCGACATTTTCGGCACGCCGCGGCGCAGGTCGTTGAAGCGGGTCGAGCCCGCAACCAGCTCGCGCATCAGCACCATCGTCCAGCGGGTGCACAGCACCTCGGCGGCCATCGATAGCGGGCAGAACTGCTTGTATCCGTGCTGGGCCATGATCGGTTCTCTCCCTCGAAGCCGGGCCGAACATTAGCCCTTCATGAATGAAGCGGCGAGTACAGAAACTGTACCGGCCCGGTACAGATCGCGGACTGGTTGGCGCGGGCCTTGCCGTGCGAGCCGTTTGGCCGACGCACGGGATACCCCTGTGCGCAGCAACCAGGAGACTGACCATGACCGCTTATCTTATCGCCGACATCAAGGTGAAGGACCCGAAATGGATACCGGACTACGCCGCCACCGTGCACGAGCTCGTTCACAAGCACGGCGGCAGATATCTGGCGCGCAGCGGCAATGTGAAGACGCTCGAGGGCAAGCCGCTCGACACGACGCTGATCGCGCTGATGGCCTTCCCGTCGGAAGCGGCGGCGCACGCCTTCACCAATGATCCCGCCTACGCCCCCTTCGTGTCGGCCCGCCAGGGTGGCAGCGACAGCCGCTTCCAGCTGATCGACAACACCGACCTGGCCGGCACGATTTCATACCTGCCCAAGGGATGATCGGCAGCCGCCGCATCCAATCCGGGATCATCGAGCACAAACAGCCACGGCGCTTGCCCGTCGCGCCGCCATATTTTCGGCGGCCGGCCAGCCGGGCTTTTTCAGGAAGAATGGAATGAACATGACACCACACTTTTGGAACAGACTTCTCATGGCAGCGGCCGTGCTGACGGCCTGTACGGCCTTCGCGCAGGCGCATCAGGACGCGGCTGCGTCCGTGTCCGGCGCCAGCCCGCTGGCCGACAAGGTGCGTGCGGCCAACAGCCGGTTTCTCGACGTCAAGGCCGCTACGGCCGAGGGCTATGCGCCTATTCCTTGCGCCAGCGGCATCACCGGCGGCGCCATGGGCATCCACTATGTCAACGGCCAGTATCTGAAGGACGACAAGATCGATATCTCCCGTCCGGAAGCGGTCATGTACGAGCCGACGGCCGACGGCACGCTGAAGCTCGTCGCGGTCGAATACATCACCTCGAAGGGTCCGGCGTCGCTCGACGGCCAGCTGTTCAACTTCAACAGCGCGCCCAACCGCTACGGTCTGGGCGAGTTCTACGAACTGCATGTCTGGGCCTGGAAAGGCAACCCGACCGGCACCTTCGCCGACATGAACCCGAAAGTGTCGTGCGAACACGCGGCGTCGCCGACCCAGTAGACGTTGGAGATTGGCGAAAGCCAAGACGACAGCCGATCTCCCTCACTTGGGGGAGATCGGCAGCTCCAACGCGGGCCTATCTCACTCCACCGGCACTTCCAGCCCTACCTTCACCCGGTCCATCGCCACGAACGTCCGGAACCGTTTCACATTGTTGTTCTCGAAGAACAGCCGCCTTGTCAGCGCCTCGTAATCGGCCATCGTCGCCACGGTGACGACGAGGATGAAATCGGCCTCGCCGGTGACGTAGTAGCACTGCTGCACTTCCGGCACTTGCGCGAAGCCGCGCTTGGCGGCGTCGATCAGCTCGGCGCGCTCGCTCTCCACCTCCACCTCGACGAAGATGGTGATCGGATGGCCGACCTTGGCCGGATCGACCAGCGCGACATTGGCGCGAATGACGCCGGTCTCCTCCATGCGCTTGATGCGCCGCTGCACGGCCGGCGCCGAGAGGTTCACCACCTCGCCGATGGCGCGCTGCGGCGTGGCGTTGTCCTTTTGCAGGATGGCGAGGATGGCGCGGTCGAAGGCGTCGAGATCGGGCGAAACGGACATGGCAGCGTTCCAGACGAAACAAAATTGCATTTCTAGCACCAAAACAGAGCGCTCTTCTCGCTCTGCTTGCAATAAATTTCAGTGATCAGAACGGAGAAAGCCATGTTCCTGCGCAACCGCCACCCGGACCATCGCCAGCCGCTGACGCCGGAGGATGCCGCGACGCTTGGGCTCGCCGGCGCCGCCGAGGCCGAGCGCTTCCTGGCCGCGCGCGACAACCATGCCGAGACGCCGCTGCATGCCCTGCCGGCGCTGGCGGGCGAACTCGGCATCGGCGCGCTCCACCTCAAGGACGAGGGCAAGCGGCTCGGCCTCGGCAGCTTCAAGGCGCTGGGCGGCGCCTATGCCGTGATGCATCTGGTGCTGGAGGAGGCCGGCGGGCGGCTCGGCCGCGCGGTCGCGGTCGAAGACCTGCACAAGCCTGAGGTGAGGGCGATCGCCGCCGGCATGACGTTCGCCTGCGCGACCGACGGCAATCATGGACGCTCGGTGGCGCAGGGCGCCGGTCTTGTCGGCGCGCGTTCGGTCATCTTCGTCCATTCGGGCGTCAGCAATGAACGCGTGGCGGCCATCGCCCGCTTCGGCGCCGAAATGGTGCGCGTCGCCGGCGATTACGACCAGTCGGTCAGGGAAGCCGCCCGCGTCGCCGCCGAGCGCGGCTGGACCGTCGTCTCCGACACGTCCTGGCCGGGCTACGAACGCATACCGGGGCTGGTCATGCAGGGCTACACGGTGATCGTGCGCGAAGCATTGAAGCGTCTGCCCGAGCCGCCCACCCACGTCTTCCTGCAGGCCGGCGTCGGCGGCTTCGCCGCGGCGGTGGCCGGGCATCTCGCCATCGTGCTTGGCGAGGATCGGCCGACCGTGACAGTGGTCGAGCCGGCTCGCGCTGCCTGCGTCTATGAGACGGCCAAGGCCGGACGTCCGGTCACAATCGCGCACAGCAAGCCGACGGTGATGGCGATGCTCGAATGCTACGAGCCGTCGCTGGTCGCCTGGCGGGTGCTGTCGCGCCTCGGCGATGCCTTCATGACCGTTGACGAGGAAGATGCGGTTTCGGTGATGAACCGGCTGGCGCGGCCTGCGGGCAACGACCCGGCGATCGTCTCCGGCGAAAGCGGCGGGGCAGGGCTAGCCGGGCTGATCCGCGCCGCCGGAGACAAGAAGATCCGGACAGCGCTCGGCCTCGACTCCAGCTCCCGCGTGCTCATCATCAACTCCGAAGGCGCGACCGATCCCGGCCGCTATGCCGAGCTGGTCGGGATGGCGCCGGACGAGGTCGCAAACGCAAGGCTGCCGGCATGAGCAATCTGACGATCAACGCCGACCGGCTTCTAGGCCGCATCGAGGAGCTCGGCGGAGTCGGCCGCGACGCTCAGGGGCGGCTGGTCCGCTTTTGGGCGTCGACGGCACGGTGCCGCCGGGCCAATTGCCACCAAAAATAGTCGTGCTGGCGGGATCGACTCCTCGCGAAGCGAACATTCGGCGACATCCAATCGAAACAAACTTCAATCACTTAGCCAATTGAAGCGCGCGGAATCGCGCCGGAATCGCGCCCGCCAACAGAATTCAGTGCCTAGCAGGAAGACTAGCATGCTGCTTCTCAACCAACGTCCAGAACACAACCAGCCGTTGGTTGCCGCCGATGCAGAGGCGCTCGGCATGGCTGGCGGCGAGCGGGCCGAGCATTATCTCAAGGCGCGCCACGATCATGCCGAGACGCCGCTGCACGCCTTGCCGGCGCTGGCCGATCAACTCGGCATCGCGGCGCTTCACGTCAAGGATGAGGGCCAACGTCTTGGCCTTGGCAGCTTCAAGGCGCTGGGCGGCGCCTATGCCGTCATGCGGCTGGTGCTGGAGGAGGCCGGCAAATGGCTCGGGCGCGATGTGGATATCAGCGAGATAAACGACGCCAGAGTGCGCGAGATTGCGTCGAGCATGATCTTCGTCTGCGCCACCGACGGCAACCATGGCCGCTCCGTGGCGCAGGGCGCCAGCCTCGTCGGCGCTCGCTCGGTGATCTTCGTCCATGCCGGCGTAAGCCCCGAGCGTGTCGCGGCCATCGCCCGCTTCGGCGCCGAGATTGTCGAGGTCGAAGGCGGTTATGACCATGCGGTGCGCGAAGTCGCCCGCCTCGGCGCCGAGCGCGGCTGGAAGATCGTCTCCAACACGTCCTGGCTGGGCTATGAGCGCGTCCCCGGACTGGTCATGCAAGGCTACACGGTGATCGTGCGCGAGACGTTGCGGCGCATGGCCGAGCCACCAACGCATGTCTTCCTGCAGGCTGGCGTCGGCGGCTTCGCGGCGGCGATCGCCGGCCATATGGCCGTCATGCTTGGCTCCAGGCGGCCGAAGGCCGTGGTGGTCGAGCCGCGGCGCTCGGCTTGCGTCTACGCGTCGGCTGAGGCCGGACGTCCGGCAGCGATCGCAAATCAGCAGCCGACCGTCATGACGATGCTCGAATGCGCCGAGCCGTCCTTGGTCGCCTGGCGCGTGCTGGCGCGCGTCGGCGATGCCTTCATGACGGTGGAAGAGGAGGACGCGATCGCGGTGATGAAGCGGCTGGCGCGGCCCCTGGGCAACGATCCGGCCATCATCTCCGGCGAGAGCGGGGGGGCAGGACTCGCCGGACTGGTCCGCGCCGCGGGCGATAGCCATATGCGGGCGGCGCTCGGCCTCGATACGCGTTCGCGCGTGCTCGTCATCAACTCGGAGGGCGCGACCGACCATGGCCGCTTTGCCGAGCTGGTTGGGATGGCGCCGGAAGAGGTGTTCCTGCAGACTGCCTGAGAGCAATTCCAGGAAAAGTGCGTAGCGGTTAAGCTCGGCGCCTTCGCCGTAGCCTTCCGTTCGGAGTTGCGTCAAGAAAAGAGCAGTTCCAGGAAGAAGCATTTAGCGGGTAAGGCTCCGCCCTTCGCCGTAGCGCCCGTCCGGAATTGCGTCGAGAAAAGGAACGTGAGGACGACGATGGCTGAACTCGACCAGCAAGAGCTTCACCGCGAGATGACGGCGTGGCGGCGCGATCTCCACGCCCATCCCGAGTTCGGCTTCGAGGAAAAGCGCACGGCGGCGTTCGTGGCGGAAAAACTCCGCGCGTTCGGGCTGGAGGTGGCCGAAGGCGTCGGGGGCACCGGCGTCGTCGGCACGCTGACCCGGGGCAGCGGCAACCGCGCCATCGCGCTGCGCGCCGACATGGATGCGCTGCGCATCGCCGAGCAGGGCACGCAGGCCTGGCGCTCGCAAACGCCCGGAACCATGCATGCCTGCGGCCATGATGGCCACACATCGATGCTGCTCGGCGCGGCAAAGCTGCTTGCGAGTGAAGGCGGCTTCGACGGCACGGTGCGCTTCATCTTCCAGCCGGCCGAGGAATGGGGCAGGGGCGCGCTGGCCATGCTGGACTACGGCCTGCTCGAGCGCTTTCCATTCGAGGAGATATTTGGACTGCATAACATGCCGGACCTGCCCATCGGCCATTTCGAGACCCGCAGCGGCCCGGTCATGTCGGCCGAGGACAATTTCGAGATACTGCTGAAAGGCCTCGGCGGCCACGCGGCGCGCCCGCATGCCGGCCAGGAAACGCTGGTCGCCGCCTGCGCGCTGGTGGTCAACCTGCAGACCATCGTCTCGCGACGCCTGAGCCCCGCCGATATCGGCGTCGTCTCGGTGACCGAGCTCGTCACCGACGGGATCCGTAATGCGCTGCCGGGGCTGGCGCGTATCCTGGGCGATTGCCGCAGTTTCCGGCCCGAGGTGAGCGCCGCGATCGAAAAGGAGATGCGCCGCATCGCCGAGGGCACGGCGCAGGCCTATAACGTCGCGGCCGAAGTCGCTTACACCCGCGAGTTCGTGCCGTTGATCAATGATGTAGGCCTTGTCGATGAAGCGCTTGCCGCCGCGCGCACGGTGCTGGCCGACGACGCTGTTCGCGTCGCGGCTGAGCCCATGACCGCTTCGGAGGATTTCGCCCGCTTCCTGGCCCACGTGCCCGGTTGCTTCGTCTTCATGGGCAACGGCGGCACCGCGCCGCTGCACAACCCGGCCTATGATTTCAACGACGAAGGCCTGCTGCACGGCGCGCGGTATCACGCGGCGCTGGTGAGGCGAAGGCTGGGCGACTAGCAATCTCCCCCTTGTGGGGGGAGATTAGCAGCTCCGACCCGGTAACCCTTTCTTCTCTGCTTTCATGCAGTATTGCCGTGGCAGGACGGCAAGAACAGAGAATGGCGGACGACAATAAACGCAACGGCACGTTCTGGGCGCTGGCGCTTGACCGCGCTCATCTGGGCCTCTGGGACTGGAATCTGTCGACCGGCGATTGCTATTATTCGCCGACCTGGTCGAAGATGCTGGGCTATGAAGCGGGCGAACTGGCCAACACGCCCGATCTCTGGCTGAAGCTTACCCATCCCGACGATTGCCAGCGCGCGCAGGAAAGCGGCGACCGGCACATTGCGGGCATCGTCGATTCCATCGAGACCGAGCTGCGCCTGCGCCACAAGGACGGCCATTGGGTCTGGGTGCTCGACCGCGGCGGCATTGTCGAGCGCGACGCCGACGGCAAACCGCTCAGGCTGATGGGCGTGCAGACCGACATCACTCGGCAGAAAGAGGCCGAGGCGGCGCTCGAGCAGGTTAATATCCGTTTCCGCCTGGCGCTCGCCGCCAGCGGCACCGGCATCTGGCACCACGATATCGGCACCAAAAAGAGCTATTGGGACGCGCGCAGCCGCGAGATATTCGGCCTCGTTGCCGACAAGGACGAGGTGTCAGCCGAGCTGTGGCACACCTATCTTCATCCGGACGATAAGGAAGCCACCGAGCGCGCCCATCAGATCGCGCCTGGCTCCAACGATGTCCTGGCCTCGCAATACCGCATCATCCGGCGCGACGGCGAGGTCCGCCATCTCGAATCGTTGGTGCGCTTCGTCGCCGATGTCGGCGCGGCCGGCCAGGTGCTGGGCACCGTGCGCGACATCACCGAGGAGAAGACGCGCGCCGAGGAGCTTGCCTTCGCCGCGCGTCACGACGCGCTGACCGGGCTGCTCAACCGTTCGGCCTTCGACCGGCTGCTTGCCGAGAACATCGCCATGGCCGAGCGCCTGCCGCTCGCCGTGTTCTATGTCGACCTCGACTACTTCAAGGCGCTCAACGACTATGCCGGCCATGCCGCCGGCGACCTCGCGCTGAAGAGCGTCGCGGCGGGCATCCTCGCCTGCTTGCCGGCGCCAGCGCACGCGGCGCGCCTCGGCGGCGACGAATTCGCGCTGCTGGTGCCGAACTGCAATGATGCCTGTGCCGAGCAACTTGCCCGCGCCGTGCTTGCCGCGGTGCGCAACGCCGATCTCGGCCCGGCCGTCACGTCGCGCAGGCTTGCCGCCAGCATCGGCATCGCCTTCGTGCGCGACCGCAATATGAGCGTGGCCGACGCGCTCGCCTGCGCCGACGATGCCTGCTACGCCGCCAAGGCCGGTGGCCGCGACCGCTTCGCGGTGTTCTCGCCGGAAACGACGTCGGGCGCCAGCGGCCTCAATGCCGCGCGGCTGGCCGCCGATCTGGTGGATGCGATGGAGGATGGCCGGCTGAAGCTGTTCGGCCAGGAGATCCACCGCCTCGGCCAGCCATGGGAAGACAGCCGCCACGTCGAGGTGCTGGCCAGGCTCGAGGCCCGCAACGGCAAGATGATCCCGCCCGGCGATTTCATGCCGGTCGCCGAACGCTTCGGCCTTGCCGCCCGGCTCGACCGCTGGATTATCCGCACCGCGCTGACGCGCCACGGCGAGGCGATGCGCGCTGGCGCCATCTCGCTCGACTTCAACCTGTCGGCGCAGACGCTTTCGGATCCGCAGCTCTGGGATTTCGTCGATGAGGCCATCGCCGAGAACGGCGCGCCGCCGTCGGCCGTCGGCTTCGAGATCACCGAAACCGCCGCCGTCACCAATTTCGACGCAGCGGCCGAATTCGTGCGCAGGGCGCGCGAGCGCCATTGCCGCGTCAGCCTCGACGATTTCGGCGCCGGCATGAGCTCGTTCGAATATCTCAGGCGCTTTCCCATCGATGCCATCAAGATCGACGGCTCCTTCGTCGAGCACATCGCCGAAAGCCGCTTCGACCGCGAGATCGTCTCGGCGATCACCGGCATCGCCCGCTCGATGGGCGCTGCCGTGGTGGCCGAAAAGGTCGAGGAGAAAAACGCGCTGGAAATCCTCATAGGCATGGGCGTCGCCTATGGCCAGGGCTATTTCCTGCACCGCCCGGAGCCGTTGGAGGGGATCGTGGCGAGGGCCGTAAGCGGGGTTGCGTCGCCGAAACGGCCGCATGCCAGGTTGGGCATAAAATAAGTGGTTGCTAAAATTGCGAATACTCATTTAAGGGCGCCGTAATCCGCTACGGATGATGATCCGAGCCACAAAACGAATCGGAGCGCCTGGATGAAAACCCTTCCCTTGCTTGCGGCAACTGCAGTCGGCCTGCTCGGCATCCTCGCCACGCAGCCATCCCATGCGGGCTCGGACAATGGCGGCGGTCTGACGGCGGCGTCGACGGCCGACGGTGATGACGATCAGGTCAATACATCCAGCGTCGGTGACGACCACGAGGCCGCCGAGAACGACCAGGCCGGGGACAAGGGTGACGGCGCCACTTCCGGCTCGCATGAAGGCGACCAGGATGGCGATCATCAGGACGACGATCACGAAGGTGGGGACGGTGGCGGCCATGACAGCGGCGGCCACGATGGCGGTGGCGACAGTGGTGGCCACGACGGCGGCGGGGACAGCGGCGGCCACGATGGCGGCGGCGACTGAGTCTCGGGGTTGAGCCAAAACAAGGCAATTTCAGGAAAAGTGTGAGCGGACAGGCTCGGCGACTGGCAGCCTTCCGTCGGAGTTGCGTCAAGACAAGGATAGCGCGGGCTCATCGTTAAAAGGTGAACCATCGTTCTATCGAACTCTTAGCACATCTGAGCTTACTGCCTGTGAAACGCTCTGCTCGGACATGACGTCTTGGCTCGATTGTCCGGCGTCCGATCCATGACGGACGGGCGCCTGCGAGACCCGGCAATGTCCTCGACGCTCAACAGCACCGCGCTTGTGATCCTGCTGCGGCAACGCCTGTCACCGAGCCCCAAAGCGGCGATCATCGGCATCGCCCCCAGCCCAGTAGCCTCACCGCTAACGCAGGCCAAATCCGCGGTCTCGGCATCCATGTTCAGCGTCGACAGCCTCAACATCACGGCCGTCAAGGTGCGGCTGATGGAGCGCGCGGGCAAGGAGTTCGGCGTCGATCAGACCGACTACGAGTCCGTGTCTTCCTATGGGGCGGCGGTTAAGAACGCCGTCGAAGCGTTGAAACCGCAATCTCCATCGGCGATTGCCGAAATCGAGAGACAGCTTGGCCTGGACCAGCTTGGCGTTTCTCTCGATACGCTCGTCGGCGCGATAGGCGATCCGCGAAGCAGCGACAACGAAAGTCTGGATGCCGCGTTGAAGCAGCATGCGGGCGGGCAGGGCGAGGGCGACGCTGCTTCGGTCCAGCCGGACGAGCTCGGGCTCTACGGCGGCTGAGGCCAGCTAACCCATCAACCACCTGAGCACGCCTGCCGAAGCCACCCCGACCACCACCGTCGGCAGCATCGACAGCCTCGTCGCGGCAAGCACGGTTATGGCCAGCGCCGCGAGGTCGGCCGGGTTCTTCGAGACGAAGTCCGGCGCGATCACCGAGATCAGCACGCAGCCGGGCGCGGCCTCCATCACCGCCGTGGCTCGCGTGCTGAGCATGCGGTTCCTCAACACCACATAGCCGCCGATGCGGGTGAGATAGGTCACGCCGGCCATCGCCAGGATCGCAAGCACGGTCATCGGATCGATCATTTTTCACCTGCCAGGAACCAGGCGGCCACCAGGCCGGACAACGCGCCGGCCGCCACATACCAGGCGCCAGGCACGACGAGATAGGTGAGCGCCGCCACCACCAGGCTGACGAGCCAGGGCCGCGCCGCGGCAAAACCCTTCCACATGCCGCGAAGCAGCACTAGGAAGACGGCCGGGAAGGCCATCGCGAAACCGTATGCCTCGACATCGCCAAGCACCGGGCCGAGCGCTGCGCCGCAGGTCGTGAACACCACCCAGGCGAGGTAGAAGGGCAGGCCGGCGCCCAGGTAGAAAGGCAGGCTGAAGGCTGGCCGCAGGCCGACGGCGGCGCGGCGCTGTGCATCGGCCAGGCCCACGGCCCAGCTCTCGTCGCACATCAGGAACAGCGCCGGAAACACCTGGCGTTTCGGCAGGTGCTTGACGAACGGCGCAAGTGCCGCGCCCATAAGCAAATGCCGGCTGTTGACCAGGAAGGTGATGGCGGCGATCAGCAGGATATGCGGCGGCGAGGTCCACAGCTGGATGGCGGCGAACTCCGAGCCTCCGGCGAAGTTGAGCCCGGTCATCAGCGGCACCTCGACCACGCTGAGGCCTTTCTGCGCGGCCTGCGCGCCAAGCACCAGCGCATAGGGGATGATGCCGAGCAGCACTGGCGTCGAGGCGGCAAGCCCGCGCCTGAACTCGGCGCCGCGGCCGTTGCTGGTTTGCTCCCCGGCGAGGGCGATCTCGGAAATGCTCATGATTTTGCCTTCGGCTGGCCTCGCGGCCGCCGTTCTCCCGGTCGGTTGTGGGGTTGTCGGTCACCGGACCATAGCCGAAACGCTTGGCAATTGGGTTGCGAAGATGCGCCATTTCTGCAAATATTTGGCATTGGATAGCGTATTTAGACAGAGCGTTGGAATTTTACGCCATGAAGCTGGATGAGATCGACAAGCGCATCCTGCGCGCCTTGCAGCGCGACGGTCGCATGGCCAACAATGATCTTGCTCGGGAGGTGGGCCTTTCGCCGTCGCCCTGCCTGCGCCGCGTCAAGCTCTTGGAGGAGGCCGGCGTCATCGATCGCTATGTCGCGGTCCTTAATCCGGCCAGGATCGGCCGCGGCCAGACCTTCTTCACCCGCATCTGGCTGAAGCAGCAGGACGAGGACACGATCGAGCACTTCGCCGCCGAGGTGGCGAAATTCCCGGAAGTGATGGAGTGCTATCTGATGCTGGGCGACTGCGACGCCATGGTGCGGATCGTCGCCGCCGGCATCGACGATTACCGCCGCTTCCAGTCCGAGCATCTGAGCCGCATCAAGGGCGTCCAGAACGTCAAGACGGATGTGCCCAGCCAGACGATCAAGCAGACATCGGAGATGCCGCTGTAGGATTCTTCCCTTCTCCCCCTGTGGGAGAAGGTGGCCGCGAAGCGGCCGGATGAGGGGTGTTCCAGGGAAAGCCGACGTCTCACTCCGCTGGAACACCCCTCATCCGTCTCGGCGCTGCGCGCCGATCCACCTTCTCCCACAAGGGGAGAAGGGAAGTCTTCAATGATGCGCGTGGCTCTCATTCCGTTTGCGCGTCGCCGCCGCCTTCTTGGCCGAAGCCGAACGTTCGGCCGCGGAGCGCTCGCCCGAGGCCTTCCCGCCCATCCTGCCGCCCTTGTGCGCGGCGGGATTGCCGGTGTGCTTGCCGCGGCCGGAGCCGCCTTCCTTCTTGCCGCCGCCGTCGTCCTTGTTGACGGTCGCCCAGGCGCGCCGCTCGGCTTCCTTCTCCGACACGCCGCGCTTCTCATAACCCTCGGCGATATGGTCGGCCTTGCGTTCCTGCTTGTCGGTGTATTTCGATTTGTCGCCACGTGGCATTTTTCTTCTCCTTGTTGCGCTGGGTGAATTCGGGAACAGGGTCAATTACCCTTCTTCTTGGCGACGTCGCCAAGATCGGAGCGTTCCGGGTCCTTGTTGTTCTCGCCGGCCGCGTCGCGATTCTCGTCAGGGTCGTCCTCGGCCGGGAGATAGCCGCGCGGCTTGTTGGCCTTCGGGCCTTCCCAGCGCGGCCATTGATCGGAAGTCCCGGCTGGTCCCTTTTTCGGTGCATTGCTCATCTTTGCCTCGCTTTCCCGACGGCGTTCAGCCCTCCGCCTTCATGGTTCGTGCGATCTCGAGCAGCTTGGCGCGGTCATGCCCGTGCTCACGTATCAGTTCGCGCGCCTGCTTTGGGGACAGATCGGTGTTCTCCGCCAGGAAGCGCACATCGGGATCGTCGCCGCCCTTGGTCGGCAGGTTACCCGTTGCCGGCTTGTGCGCGGCGCCGGGCCTGTTCGGGATGTTGTCGTTTGGCCGGGTCATCGCAGCCCTCCTTGCTTTCAGGTCGCCGGCTGCCTGCGGCGTGCTTCCTTCTTGCGGCGCAGCACCTCGTCGGTGCCGACAATATCCTTCGCGCCGCCGGTGATCGCGGTCGAGACCACAGCCGGCGGATCGCTTGCCGGAAAGCTGTCCTCCAGCCCGGACTGCAACTGCTCTTCCAACGTGTCGGGATTCTCCGACCGGCCTTCGGTGCGCCGTTCGTCGATCTCCTCCAGATCGTGCTTGGCATCGGGATGCTCGCGGACATTGCGCAGCGTCGAGACGACGAGCTCGACAGCGAATTCTTTCATCGCCTCGGCCTCCGGCGCGGCGACGTCGGTCTCCTCGATCAGCCGCAGGAGCGACTGCTCGAGTTTGTCCAATTCGCGTATGCCCTGGCAACGTGCCAGTTTCTGAGCCAGCGCATGGACCAGCAATGGGCCGAAGGTCGAATAAGCTTGCATGCGGGTCTCGTCGACCCGTTCGGGATGGAGCGTATGCAGCGACATTGATGCCTCCATGGAACGTCCTGCCTGCGGCCTCTGCCGTCAGCGGCGGCCATTAGGGGAACTGGAGGGCAGGGAAGAGGTTCCATCGGAAGGCGAATGTGGAGGCAAGAGAAATGGCGTCCGTGAAGCACACGAACGCCATTTTGAACTCAACGCTGGCCGCCCTTGCGGCCGGCGTCCGATGCACGCTGGCGGTCTTCGGCGAAGTTGCCGCTGCCACCCCTGTGCTGGCCGGCGCTCCGCTGACCCATGTTGCGGTCCTCGGCCTGCTGCTGCCCGCTGCCGCGATGCTGACCACCGTTATGTGGGTCGTCCCGGTTCTTGTGGCTTTGCTGGCCGGCCTTGACGTGCTGTTCGTGGGTTCCGCCTTGATTGGGCATATCGAATTCTCCGTTGGTTCGGATTTTTCTTCGGGGGTGAATTCAAGGACGCGTTCGGCCTCCTTGAGTAGGGGGAACAGGTGCCGACAGGCTATGTTCCGGCTGAAACATTTCGTGACCCGGGTCAGACTGAAGTCCGACCTGACCAACGCATTCGGCTGGCTTATGCAACCAATCTGCTTTCTACGGATTGGGGAGCGGCCGTCGAGAAAAGCCCCCCATCGCCGGCCGTCATGGTGCCCGCCGATCTTCCCCGCGCAATTCCGGCGGGCACCAATATCCATCAACAAGAAAGCCGCGCAGCCGGCTTCGGAGCGAGACGACGTTTTGACCTATATCTCTGCAAAACCCGCCCGGCAGGATGTCGAAACCCTGCCTGCCAACGACAACGAACGTGCCGCCCTTGCCGATCTTTCCTTCCTTGACGTCATCAATGACGAGGACGAGGTCGCCGACATTGCCAGGCGCGCGGAGCGCCTGGGCCATGCCACGCTTATCGCGATGGCAATCGGCTTGGCGGCGGTGCCGTTGCTTTATCTGATGCTTGCGTGAGCCGGCCGGCCAGTCATCTGGCCGGCCCGCGCAACTCCCGCGACGCTGTGCTTCTATCTTCCGGAGAAGAAGGCATCGAGCGTGGCCGCCGTTTCGATCGGCGACTCCTCCGGAAAGAAGTGGCCGCCGCGCAAGGCGCCGCCACTGACATCTTCCGCCCAGTTCCGCCACAGCGCCAGCGGGCCGCCCGCCTGCGCGTACCATTCGGCCAGCGCCCCATGCTCGCTCCATAGCGCCAGCAGCGGGCAGGCGATGCGCCGGCCGGCCGCTCTGTCGGCATGGTCATGATCGCGGTCGAGGGACGCCGCGGCGCGATATTCTTCGCAAATGGCATGGATGTGCGCCGGGTCGCGCAACGCATCCACATAGAGTTGCCGAACCTCGGGCGGGAACGCGTCGGGCGACGATCCCCAGCCGGAAAGCGCATTGTCGACGATGGCATTGGCGGCGGCCGCAACCATCGTCTCCGGCAGCGGCTCGGGCTGTGCCAGCAACGACCACGGCCAGTAGCCGAGCGCCAGCCTCGCGTCGGCGCGGTCCCAGGCATCGGCGGTGGGAATGATGTCGAGCACGGCGAGCTTCTCGACGCGGTCCGGGTGGTCGAGCGCCATCCGGTAGGCGACACGCCCGCCGCGATCGTGACCGGCGACCATGAAGCGCCTGAAGCCCAACGTCTCCATCAGCACCACCAGATCGGCGGCCATGGCGCGCTTGGCATAGGGGGCGTGATCGGCGGAGGACGGCGGGCAGGAGCTTTGCCCATAGCCCCTGAGATCCGCGCACACGACGGCGAAATCGCGCGCGAGGCTCGGCGCCACGTCGCGCCACATCGCATGCGTCTCGGGAAATCCGTGCAGCAGCAGCAGGCCGCTTCCACTGCCGGCCCGGCGGGCGAAGATCCTTGCTTCGCCGGTGTCGATCTCGCGGCTGTCGAAATCCTCGAACATTGCTTGCCTCCGGTATCGGTGCCGGCCATCTCACGTCCAGGCTGAATCGAGCGTCAACGACGCTTCGAAAATCTGGTCGCGCTGCTCGTCCAGTACCTTCACGGTGATTGTCAGGTGCCTGCCGCCCGGCATCTCGTCGCGGGCGACATCATGCAGGATGCGCAGCGCCTCTATGCCCGCGCGCTCGCGACTGGCAAGAAGCTGCCCTTCATCGTCCCTCTGGCTGTGCTCGGTGTTGTACAGGTCGAAATAGAAGCGTTGCATCGGCACGTCGATCCCGGCGTTTCGAGCTTCAATTCGTCAGCGCGGTCATGGTTCCAAGCGGCTGATCCCGAGAGGAAATCCATGATGCGCCGCGCTTGCGGCGCGCGCAGCCGCCTGCAACCAGCCCGCCGCCTGCGGCGTTGCTGCTGCGAATGGAGGACGCAGGATGCTGGAATCGCTTTATCTCAACCTCGGCCAGCACGATGCCTTGTCGGAGGAAGAGAAGGCGCTGCTTGCAGGCGTCATGTCATTCGAGAAATACATCGCGGCCGGCGAGGATGTCGTCTCGGAGGGATCGAGGCCAAGTTACAGCACGCTGATCATCGATGGGCTTGCCGCCCGCTACAAGGTTTTGGAGGACGGGGGCCGCCAGTTCACCTCGCTCCAGGTCGCCGGCGATTTCGTCGACTTGCATGCCTTTCTGCTGAAGACGATGGATCACGGCATCATCGCGCTCTCGCCATGCCACGTGCTCGCCGCCGAGCATGGCAAGCTGAAGACGATCACCGAGCAGGCGCCGCATCTCACCAGGCTTTTGTGGCTGGACACGCTGGTCGACGGCGCCATCCACCGCGAATGGATAGTGGCCATGGGCCGGCGCTCCAAGACCTCCCATCTCGCGCATCTGATATGCGAGCTGTTCGTCCGGCTGCAGGTGGTAAAAAAAACCCGCGAGATGAGCTTCCATCTGCCGCTGTCGCAGGCCGAGCTCGCCGACGTGCTCGGCCTCTCCGTCGTCCATATGAACCGGGTGATCGGCACGCTGCGCCGTATGAACGTGATCAACTGGACGAGCCATATGATCACGATCCTCGACTGGGAGCGGCTGGTTGCGATCGCCGAATTCGATCCAACCTATCTCAGCATGACCCGCGAGCCGAGATAGGTCGGCCAAGACGGTAGCAAGGACAGATTGCCTGCGGCATCTAGCTGGGCGGAGCCTTGGAGCGCGACCACAGCTCGTCCAGCATGGTGAGGGCGGCACTCGGCTGGGCAGGCCTCAGCAGGCCTTGCTGCGCGGCGACCCTCTTGAAGGCGGCAAACGCGATGGCCGGACGGCAGGTGCCTGCGATCGCGTCATCCACCAGCCGGGCAGCTTCGAGATAGGCTGGCGCCTCCTTGTTCTTCCATGTGCCGGCGAGCGCCTTCTTGGCCTCGGCGACGGTGGTGACCACCATCGTGCCGCCGCTGACGAAGCGAATGGTGAGGGGCAGGAAACGGCTCATCGGTCTTTCACCATCCGAGCCATTCGAGCGTGCGCCAGGCAAGGCCGACAAAGGGCACGGCCGTGATCATGACGGCAATGAGGAGAAAAAACGGGCTGTTCATAGGCAAGGACTTCATGTTTCACCGCAAAATTGAGGATGGCCGTAAACGATGACTTCGCCAGTCGGTTGCATTCGGCCGGCCAGTCTGACGCTATAAATTTGGGGCTACATATTGCTCGCGGGCCGGGCCGGCGGCGCCGGCCGATGTGGCGGCCGCGGGCGCGGCCTCAGCGGCACCTCGGCGAGCGAAGCGCGGATCACCCGGACCGGCACCGGTGGTGCGGCGGCGCGCCGGCGCAGCATTGCGGCCGAGAGACTGCCGACGAGAGTTCGAACGTCCATGGGACTCCTCCTGAAGAGTCCCCCCAATGACGAAGGGTTAGCACCACGGCCGGGCGGCCGCATTTAACTTTGATGTATGGCCGGGCATGTCGGCGAGATGCGACGAACCGGGGGCCAACCTTTTCCGTCTGCACGCGTTGTCCTCTGAAAGGAGACCACCATGCCGACCAGCAGCCGAACGAAAACCGACACGACCAAAAAATCAGCCGCCGGCAACAAGACGGACACGGCGAAGACCACGCGCAGGCAGCGCGGCGTCCAGCGCAAGGTCGATGCCACGGACAGCAGCAAGCCGAAACCGAAAGCGCCAGGTGCGATGCAGGCCGGCGCGCGCAGATACCCCGTACCACCTTTTCCCAGGCAGCATCATCCCAAACCCGGCGAGGAATGGGCGATCGAGCCGGCGCCGCTCTATGACGCCCCGTTCTGGCAAGGGTCGGGCAAGCTCAAGGACAAGGTCGCGCTGATTACCGGCGGCGATTCCGGCATCGGTCGCGCGGTCGCGGTGCTCTTCGCGCGCGAAGGCGCCGATATCGCCATCGCTTATCTCAGCGAGGACCGTGACGCCAAGGCGACGAAGCAGGCGGTCGAGGCGGAGGGGAGGCGCTGCATCACCTTGCGCGGCGACGTCGCCAAGCGCGCCTTCTGCCGAAAGGCGGTAGGTGAGACGATCAAGGCTTTCGGCAAACTGGACGTGCTTGTCAACAACGCCGCCTTCCAGGTCCACTCGGCCGATTTCGCCGATCTCACCGAAGCGCATTTCGACATCACGCTGAAGACCAATCTCTACGGTTATTTCCACATGGCGCAGGAAGCCGTGCCGCATATGAAACCAGGATCGGCCATCGTCAACACCGGCTCGGTCACCGGCATAGAGGGCTCGAAGGAACTGGTCGACTATTCCATGACCAAAGGCGGCATTCACGCCTTCACCCGCGCGCTCTCCGGCAATCTCATCTCCAAGGGCATCCGCGTCAACGCGGTGGCGCCCGGTCCGGTCTGGACGCCGCTCAACCCGTCGGAGAAGGAAGCGGAGGACGTTTCGCAGTTCGGCGCCAAGACGCCGATGAAGCGGCCCGCCCAGCCGGAGGAGATCGCGCCGGCCTATGTGTTCCTGGCCTCGCCGCAATGCTCGAGCTACATCACCGGCGAGATCCTGCCGATCATCGGGGGTTACTGACCCATGAGGAGTATCCCATGAAAGATCTCACGAAGAAAGCGCTTCTCATCGCTGCCGTCGCGCTGATCCCGGTGCTGCCGGCAGCGGCCCAGACTGCCGCTCAGCCGATGGACCAGCAGGCGCAGAACTGCCAGGCCAAGCCCGACGCCAACGACCAGCAGCAAAAACAGAAGCAGCAGGCCGATACGGATGAACTGTCGAAACAGCTCGGCGATTGCGGCGGCGTGCTGAAGCCGCCGCCGACCGGCGACCAGAACGCGACGACGCCACCGCCGACCGGCGACATGCCAGTGATCAAGCCGGGCGAAGTTCCGCCGCAGAACGGCCAATGAGGCGTGCGTCTTCAACAACAAGGTTCAATGCTTGCGCTTCTCGCCCTCGGTCGCCCGAACGGCCGGCAAGCCGTGGGCCTCGCGCATCATCTGCAATGCCTCGTCGCGGGTGAGGCCGCATTTGCGGGCAAAATAAGCCGCCTCGTGGATTTCGGCGCGGGAAGCTGCCGAAACACTGGAAGCTGACCGTCTGTTCTTCTTCTTGGCCATCGGTTCACCGCGCCATGAATCACTTAGTCAGCTAATTATAAATCCATTGTTTCTTATTGCAAATGGGCCGCCGTTTTTAGCGATCCGGCATCCTCGCCCATTGGGAACCATTGTGCCGGCATGGGATTGTGGTTTGCGGGCCGCGTCAGCCGGACCTGGTGGCAAAGAGAACAGGGCTGGTTTCTCCGGCTTCACGCCCTGGCCAACGAAAGGGTAGTCGAGCTCTTGTCCCACCCGGCCCGCTCCGTATTTGGCGCGGGGCAGCAAATGGCAGGGCAGACGATAAAGCACGAAATACGCGTCCAAAACAGGTGAGGCGACGATGCCGGGCTGGGTTCGTGAAGGCTGGCTGCTCTTGCGGGAGAGTGTCACCGGCTACATCGACGACAATGCGCTGAGCCACGGCGCGGCGATCGCTTTCTACGCCACGACCTCACTGGCGCCGATCCTGCTGATCGTCGTGGCGATTGCCGGCGTCGCCATCGGCAACGATGCCGCCCAGGTCGCGCTGTCGGCCGAGATATCCGGCGTCATGGGCCCGCAAAGCGCCGACCTCCTGAAGGCTACGATCGAGAGCGCCGCACAGCGTTGGTCAAGCACGCTTGCCACGCTGATCGGGCTGGTCACGCTTTTCGTCACGGCGTCGGGCGTCTTCGGTGAAATGCAGCAGTCGCTCAACGAGATCTGGAAGGTGAAGCCCAACGGCGTGTCGCTGTCGCGCCTGGTGCGGGCGAGGGCGGCGAGCCTCGGTCTCGTCGCGGCGCTTGGCTTCCTGCTGCTGGTGTCGCTGGCGGCAAGCACGGCGATCTCGGCGCTGGGCGAACTGATCAACCGGCGCCTGCCGTTCGGTGGCGTGATCGTCAGCGGCGTCAACACGATCGTCTCGTTTGTGCTGATCGCTCTGCTCTTCGCCGCGATCTACAAGGTCCTGCCGGACCGCACGCTAAAATGGCGCGATGTCGGCGTCGGCGCGGTGGTGACCGCGCTGCTCTTCACCATCGGCAAGTCGCTGATCGGCTGGTACATCGGCACCAGCGCTATCGCCACGTCCTACGGTGCCGCCGGAGCGCTGATGGTCGTATTGGTGTGGGTCTATTATTCAGCGCAGATTTTTCTCTTCGGCGCCGAAATCACGCGCGCCTATTCGGTCCGTCGCGGCAGCCGGCGCGACCTCGCGCCGGTCATGGCACACGCCAACCACCGGGGTGCGCCGCGCCAGGCCGAACAAGTAGCCAAACCCGAGGCGACGATGCCCGCCAACGCTGATAGAAGCGTCGGCACGGCGCCAGCCCGGCCAACCGCATTCGGTGGCGAGATCGTCGGTTGGATTGTGCTGAGCAGCCTGATCACTCTGCTCGTGACGCGGATCTTGCGCCGCGGAGACTGATACCGAGCGCCCTACCGCCGCTCTTCCTGCCGTTTCTCGATTTGGTAGGACAGCCAGCGGCAGAACATGCCGATAATCGAGGTAGCGGCTCCGCCGAGCAGACAAGCGATCAGCAACGGACTTTTCGATGCGCTGTCCCAACTAACGATCGCCAGCAGGGTCACGCTCACCGTGGAAATCAGATACCCCGTACCCTTGAGAAGATGAAGTGACGATCTGGTCATACTGGCCGCCTTCCAATGCAACTGACAGCCCCGATCAAGGTTCCATTTACCCGGTGTCCCTCCACGACAGTTGCTGCTGTGGCACTTATGCGGCATCCGGGGGGCGGTCGGGTGTGACGCCTGTTGGCCCGCCGCCGTTCTTCAACGGGGCGGCGGGCTTTTTACGCGATATTCGCTGCTCGCGGTCCTAGCAGCTCTAGGTGCGGGCATTGAGGCGTTTTCCTGCAAGGTACATTAGTGCCGTCGCGGCACGGTTCCTGCCCAAGCCGGCAGCTTCCGCCTGTGCAAGCAGGCCATCGAGAGAGCCGGCCAACGCCTCCTGGCAATCGCTGTCGTACCGGGCGGCGTTGACCTCATGGACGGGTTTTCCAATGGCTGGTTCTGCCATCGAGGTTCCTCGTCAATCATCTAGGTTTGGTGCGAGGCGCCCCGACAGCGGTCGTAGGCGCCCCGATCGTCATTGGTGATGTGACGGCTGGGCCCATCCGACGGCGGGAGGGATTGCTCCGTCCTCGACAAGGATATCCTTCTTGCGCGCGAACGCGGCGAAAACGCCTCGCGCGGTTTCCGCGTCGACGTCGCCAATCAAAGCCGCCTTGCAGGCACGGATGGCCGCTTTCTGCTCCGGGCTATTGCCGCACCAGTCGATCGCGAACTGATAGGCGTCGACGACGGTGTTCAGTTGCCGGGGAAAGCCCAGTCCGACCCAAACGCGAAGGGGTTTCTCGAAAGGTTTGGAAAGCATCGCGAACTCCCATACACCGCGATACTTTCAAACAGCCAGTCCGCCGCCGCGGCCGCCTTTGCCGGTCATCCATGGCAAGGGGACACTCACGTCCTCAAGAATTCTGACCGACTTTGCGAAACCGCAAAAGGCATCTCTGGCGGCAGTCAGCGGATAGCCGCTGTCGAATGCCCGCTGGCAGGCACGAAGGGCCGTTTCAAAGATGGTTCCGCGCCTGTTCTTGGGCCACGCGTAGAGAAATTCCAGGGCATCTTCCAAGCACGCGATTTCCTGGATGAGGCTGTTTCCGCTCTTCACGAAAACGGGGCTGTCGAACATCCGGTCGTTCATAACGTCCTCCAATCGAACGAACAATTGAGTACAAGCCACGGCTTGGGACCGACAGAGGCCCAAGCCCAGCGGCGATATGGGTTTGTGGATTTTGACCGTCAAGAGCTTTCCCGGTCGCTGCGAGAACCGGCGCGTCTCGGAGGGATGAATAGCGGCTATTCGGCCAAGGCGCCGTCCGGCTTAGGTGTTAGCCGCCTTTCTCTTCTTGGCTGCCGCGCAGCGCGCCCGGAACGCCTCGACCTCGGCTTCGGTAAGATGCTCGATACCGATGAAATCATTCTTCGCATGGCCTGAGCGGATTAACTCGTCGAGTTTGGCCTGGATCGCCGCGCCGTCCCGGTTCTGGGTGTTCTGGATCAGGAACACCATCAGGAAAGTGACGATTGTGGTGCCGGTGTTGATGACAAGCTGCCAGGTCTCCGAATAGTCGAAGACCGGACCGGTTGCCCCCCACAGCAGAACCGATCCCAGGCATAGGCCAAAAGCCAACGGCCTGCCGGTGGCATGAGCGACGGCCGCCGCCATGCGATTGAACGCTTTTTCCATGGGATGATACTCTGGGGAATGGTAGCAACGAGCCCCGGCAACCTGCCAGGGCTCGGCGGAAGCCGGACCGAGCGAATATCCGGCCGTGCGCGGAGCGCAGCTAGGCAGCCTCGGCAGCTACATTGACGGCGGATTCGGCGAGTTCGGTGAGCGCTGCGTCCGTTTCCTTTTCCTCGGCCAGCGTCTTGTCGAGCAGATTGACAGCTTCCGTCAGGCCGAGTTCCTGCGCCCAGGTCCTGAGCGTGCCGTAGCGCGAAATCTCGTAATGCTCGACGGCTTGGGCGGCGGCCAGCAGGCCGGCGTCGAGCGAGGGCGAGCCCTTGTACTCATCCATGATTTCCGCGCCTTCCTCGGTGATGCCCATGATGGCCGCGCAGGTCTTTCCCACAGGCTTCTTGTCGATCACCTCGAACACTTCCTCGAGACGCGCGACATGCTCCTCGGTCTGGTCGCGGTGCTTCTCGAAGGCCGCCTTCAACGCATCGTCCTGCGCCGCCTTGGCCATCTTGGGCAGCGTCGCCAGAATCTTCTTTTCGGCGAAGTAGATGTCTTTCAGCGTGTCATGGAAAAGTTCGTTGAGGCCCTTGTTCGAGGCCGCTTTCGTCGTCGCCATTTCTGCATCTCCTGGTGGGGTTGGATCATCACCAACACGGCCGCCCGCAAGTTGTTCCGAATAGATTTTTTGCCGGTGAAGGCCCTGGACCCTCAATTGTTATTGACGAGGCTCCGCGTTGATCTTTGGCGCACGGGCTAAGCCCAGGACTCCAGGATTTCATCCACCGGGGCGACTTCCACATGGTGCGAATATCTTTTGGTGAACAGCCTGATGATGCTGTCATAGGCTTCGTCGGAGGTGCTGCAAATCGCATCCTCCGCCAGAACCGTTCGAAAGCCGAAATCGATAGCTCCAAGAAGCGTGGCCAAAACGCACATGTCGGCCTCGCCTCCGCTGACGACAATTGTGTCAACATCCTCGGCTGCAAGCGCGCGCCTCAACCTGCCTCCGAACCAGGGCGAATAGACGGGTTTGTCGAACTGTCGTGCCGGCGGAACGAAATCCTTCAGCTCCGGCGCCAACTCGATGATGTCGTTCCCTGCTTTTTCAAGCGTCATTTCTGCCCAGCGCTCATAGTAGCTGCGCCACTGGCCATGCCCTTCTCCTGCCCGCAGTGCCGGAATGAAGCGGGTGAAGATGGTTCGTGCCGGCCACCGCTCGGTGAGCCGAAGCACCTTGGGCAGAGTCTGGGGAAACCACTCGACCGCCCACGGTCCGGGCGGCATGAACATGCGCTGCATGTCGACGCAAAGATGCACGGCGTTTGCAGGAATAGGGCGGGAGACGGGCATCAGCCGCTCACCGATTTGCGAGTTTTCGCTTGAAGGATTTCATTCCCTTCGTCAGCGAGGCCCTGGCCTCGGCCGCGTTTTGCCAGCCCTTCAGCTTGATTTTCTTGCCGGTACCCAGCACCGAGGAAAGGAAGAACTGCTCTATTTCCCGGCGAAGATCTTCAGGCACATCGACTGACGCCACGGGCTCATCCGGCGCGTCTTCCTTATGAGGGCAGAAAATGTACCGGTCGTTGCGGACTTTCGAGCCGTCGGGATCGCGCTGCTTTACCCTGAGCGCGCCCAGCAGGTCGCATTTTATCACGACCCCCGGAGCGCCGGCGGCCTGGTGGATGACGAGCCCGTCCAGCGGATCACCATCGTCTCCCAGCGTCGATGGCACGAAGCCCCAATCGTAGGGATAGGTGTTACCGACAGGAAGGGGGCGGGAATATTCGAACACCCCGGTCTTCGGTTCATAGGCGAGTTTCGCGGCCGATCCCCGCGGTGTTTCCACGACCACGCGGAACAGGTTACGAGAAGTTGCCGGAAGCGTCAGATAATTAGCCATTGCCAAACCGGGAGCCGACCAAACCACATTGCGCAAGGTGAACTTCACCGGCACCTGAATGTTCCATGACGAAGGAGGTGGCCGGCTGAATCGCCCAGGCCGAGATGCGCAGGCTGGCTCACTGCGAAAGGAGGGCCTTGGATAAATATATCCGGGGTTGTCTTGCCGGGAGTCAGTTTAAACGCTATATGTATGATATCGATCTTGCTGAACGAACGTTGTTTCTGGCGCCTTTGTGCCCCGACGATCTTCCCTCTCAATTTCGAAAACTGTGACGTTTGGCATTCGGCCAAGCGGCGGTAATTTGCGTCGATTTGAAAGGAAATCGTATGACTACTGGAACCGTGAAGTTTTTCAACGCCACCAAGGGCTTTGGCTTCATCGAGCAGGGCGGCGGCCAGCCGGACGTGTTCGTTCACATCTCTGCCGTGGAGCGCGCCGGGATGCGTTCTCTCGTCGAAGGCCAGAAGGTAAGCTTTGACGTCGTCAAGGACGCCCGCAGCGGCAAGAGCGCCGCGGAGAATCTGCAGGCCGCCTAAGCCATGCATCGGCGCCTTTGACCACGGATGTACTGGCACAGGCGCTGGGGCTTTGAGGGAAGGTCGGGTTCGCCCGGCCTTTTTCATTTTGTATAGCGAGGTAGCACATGGCTGATACGAATGTGTTCAAGCCGAAAGGCGACGCCAAGAACGAGGCCACCACAAAAACCGCGCGCGCCATCATCGACGGGGAGGCGGCGGCCAGAATTGCAAAGACGGCGCGTCTTCGCGAGGCCAGACTGGCGCAGGAGCCAGTGGAGGAGCCGGTAAAGAAGGCGAAGAAAAAGGCCGCCGGCAAATAGGGCGCCGACCTGAGATGCGATCTGCGGAAGTCGGGCTGGCGTTTCGGTTTTCCCTGAAACACTAGCGTTCCAACTGCGCCGTCGTATGGCAGGTCAGGGCCGACGCAGCCCCGATTCACGCAGCGGCATTGGGCCCTGCTTCGGCGTCACCGGAAGCCGAGAAAGCCCAATATGGCAATGACGATGACGACCGCTCCTACGAGCCAGATGATATTGTTCATGTCTGCTCTCCCAATGCTGACGTTCCGGCGCTGGCGCCGGCAAATGCAGCGGTCATGATGGCCATGGCACCAGCGCTCTTTGAAATGAGTTTGGCCTTCATTCTCTATTCTCGATGCCTAATTTAGAAATAACTGCAGTGAGATAGCGTTCCTGAGGCGAAATAGTTCCGGTGAGCGCGAAAAACAGAAGAACTCTGATCAGTGCCGGCTCTTGAGGAACCTCGCCTCGCGCACCAACGAGGTCCAGTCGGTGCCAATGAGCTTGATCAGTTCGCGGGCGTCGTCCTCGGAGATGTCCGTGTCCTTCGCCAGCCGAAGGGCTAGCAATTCGACATCGCTCTTCGCTGGCTGAGCCGCGTTGCCGTTCTCGGCGTGGCGTGTCTTGCCGTCATTTCCGCCGATCATCATCCGCCTCCTTCCAGTAGGAACTTTCGAGGCGGCGGCATGTTTCATGCCCTCGGCAAATAACATCCGAAGGCGCCTCGCCGGCGGCAGGCCGTGAGAGTTAACGCGGTTCGCGGGTCATTGAGAGATAGGTCGGATCGAACTCGGCGATCTGCTGCAGCTTCTGCCAGTCGAGGATCGTCACCGTATGGTTCGCCCAGGCGATCACGCCGCTGTTGCGCAGCGCGCTAATGACGCGGTTCATATGCACCACCGACAGGCCCAGCACGTCGGCGAGCTCGGCCTGCGAGACGGGCAAATGAAAGCTCATGCCGTTGGTGCGCTTCACCACCTCCAGCCTGACGAACAGCTCGCAGAACAGATGCGCCAGATGCGAGACCTTCGAGCGCCGCCCCATGGCGACGATCCACTCGCGGTGGATGGCGCCGTCGATCAGCGTGTCGAGCCACAACAGCCGCGTCAAATGCGGCGCCCGCTCGGTGATGCTGCGCAGCTTCGAATGGTCGGCCAGGATGACGCGGCAAGGCGAAAGCGCGATGACGCCGTGGTCCATCGTCTTCAACAGGAAGGCGTAGAGGTCGACGAAATCGCCTGGAACCTGCAGCGAGGTGAATTGCCGGCCGCCATCAGCAAGCACCTTGTAACGGGCGGCGAGCCCGTCGAGCACGAGAGTGCTGTAGGCCGGCCGGGATCCCGACGCGACGATGTCCTGACCAGCGGCGAAGTGGCGTTCGCCCGCCATCAAGTCGCCGAGCAGGGTTTTCTCGTCGTCGGATAGGCTGTCGTGCTGGCCGAGATTCAGGAAAAGGGATTCAAGCATTCATGTCTTCCATGAGCGGGCCGAGCGGCCCGGTCACAGCGGATGTCAAAGTGATTCAAAACAGGCGCGTTTGACGAGGTATGGGGTTGTTGGTCAAAGCGCGCTAACATTTGATACTTCGGTGCCTTTTCCTCCGCGAAATGCCGAAAGGCGCATTGCGGTCGCGTTGCCGCACGGCCGATGCTTGCCTCACCCGTCGCCGGCGCGACGCCTTCCTGGAAGCGACGCAAGGTGGCGCGGCAGGAGCCTCGCGAAGGCAAACCGAATCCGGATAATCCGGCACGTCGGTGCCGTCGAACCTTTTGCGCCGGCCGGGGGATGCATATCGGCTACATTGGTTCCTGAACATCGCGCGGCGGACTTCATCGCCTCGTCCTATCGCCCCGGGCGCGACGAGGCCGGGCTCGAGACGATCGAGAAGGCGGCCGACCGGGTGCTGGAGGAAACCGGAATCCGCTTCATGGACGATCCGCAAACCATCGACATGCTGAAGCAGGCCGGTGGCGTGGCGAGCGGCGATGTGGTGCGCCTGGACGGGGCCGAGCTGCGCCGCATCGTGCGCCGGCATGCGCCAGAAAAATTCCTTCTGCGCGGCAGGAACCCCGCAAGGGATACGACTGTCGGAGAAAGGGCGCCGCCGGTCTTCGCGCCGATCTACGGCGCGCCCAATGTCGTGCTCGACAATGGAACGAGAGTAGCGGGCAGCCGGCGGATCTATGGCGATCTCGTCGCCGCCGCGCATGCCGCTCCCGGGTTGACCAACACCGGACAGATGATCTGTGTCATGGAGGACGTAGCCGAGGACCGGCGGCCGCTGGAAATGCTGCTTGCGCATCTCGCCTGTTCCGACAAGCCGCTCATGGGCAGCATCGCCTCGCCGGCGGCAGCCGAGGCGGTGATCGACCTGACGGCCGCAGCGGTGGGGCGACCGGCGTGTGGCGGCGAATGCAATCTCCTCCATCTGATCAACGCCACACCGCCGCTCACCTATTGGCCGAACCCGTTGAAATGCCTGCGGGCGATCGCGATGAAGGGCGAGGCGAGCATGGTTCGTCCTACATGATGATGGGCGCGACGGCGCCCGTCACCGTGGCCGGCGCGCTGATCCAGGGCTATGCCGAGGTGCTGGCCGGGCTGGCGCTGGCGCAGCTCTGGCGCCCGGGCGCGCCGGTGGTGATGGGCATCCTCGCCTACCCGTTCGACATGCGCCGGATGTTGCCCAATTTCGGTGATCCGGCCTCGCAGCTCGTCCAGTTCTACGCCGCGGAACTGGGCAGGCGGCTCGGCGTGCCGGTTCGGGGCGACGGCGCCATCACCTCGGCCAAGGTCGATGATGCCCAATCCGGCGCCGAAGGGGGCAGGGTGCTCTCGGCAGCGGTGGCCTCAGGCGCGCATTTCATTCTGCACGCAGCCGGCTGGCTGGAGCAGGGCCGCACCGTGTCGCTCGAAAAATTCCGCCGCGATGCTGCGGCGTTGGCGGAACTCGGCCATGGCAGGCCCGCGGATTTGCCCGCGCAGCTCGATCGCGGGATCGAGATGGAGATACGCGGCCGCCTCGCGCGGGCTTGAGCCAACGAAAAAGGGCGCTGCCGCGAGGCCGCGCCCTTCGTTTCGTGGGAGCCGGCTTCTACCAGCCCTGCATGCTGTACCAGTCATCGATGTCGCGGCGCACGCGGTCCTTCTCGAGGCCGTAGCGTTCCTGGATCTTGCCTTCGAGCTGGTCGCGTTTTCCCGCGATGCGGTCGAGGTCGTCGTCGGTGAGCTTGCCCCACTGTTCCTTGACCTTGCCCTTCACCTGCTTCCAATTGCCTTCGACGCGGTTCCAATCCATTGCCGGACCTCCTGTTGGACACGGAGGGCTAACGGCAAGGCGGTCGCGAGGTTCCTGCCAAAAAGCTTTTTCTCCGACAGCGTCAGGCATCGGCCCAACGGCTCCTGGCCGGGCTTCTTTTAGGTGCGGGCGTCCGGCTGCAACGGGTCGCTTCGATGGTCATGGCGCGTCCTCAAAAATTCGGGAGCGGCGGAACATTCGCCCGGCGCCGATGTTCTTGAATGCAGGATGGCGCGCAGCCCCGCTTCCCCGCGAAGGCGCGCCACCGGACCGGGCTCAGACCCGAGCAAGCCCGCCTCGGCCGTCCCTCGCCGGGGCGGGCTTTATTGCGACGAGATTGGAAAGACCTCATGCTTCATCAGGCAGCGAAGATAGCTGAGCAGGCCCATCGCGGCCAGAAGGACAAAACCGGCCAACCCTATATCGAACATTTGAGACGCGTCGCCGACGCGGTTGAAACGCTGGACGAAAAGACGGTCGCCTACCTGCATGACGTCGTCGAGAAGGGGAACGGCTGGAGCCTCGACCGGCTGCATGAGGCCGGCTTCAGCTTGACGGTTGTGGCGGCAGTGGACGCGCTGACCAAGCGCATGGACGAGAGCGAAGAGGGCTCCATTTTCCGTGCCGCTTCGAATGAGCTTGCCTTGCCCGTGAAAATAGCCGACCTGCGCGACAATCTCTGGCAGGCGCACCAGGCTGGCGTTGCCCCAGACCGGTACGAGACCGGGCTCGGCATTCTGGGCGACCTGGCCGCCAGGGACTAAAGCAGGTCGCGTGAAAAAGGATTCACGCGACCTGCTTTAAGTTTTTGATTTTAAGCATGTCTTTGTC
>NZ_JAVIIV010000027.1:0-63290 GCF_033977215.1 Mesorhizobium humile | reverse complement strand
TAGCCTGTCATGTGGCGATCTTAGTTGGCACCATTGCCAACGGCTATTCTCAACCGTTGCATTCTACGGCCTGCGTCACGGCATGGATTCTAGGGTCTTCGCGCGTCGCTTCGCTCCTTGCTTCGCCCTAGAATGACGAAGAATACGCCGCCGCTTCACGCTGTCGCGCTGGATTTCGCCAACCTCCCACGATGCAAAGGGAGTGGCGACACAATATCCTACCCTACCCTACCCCTACCCCTGCGCCTGCCTCGCCTCCGCGGCCGGCGCATTCGGCTCCCGCCGCTCCGCCCAGTCGTCCAGCCAGTCGCGGCTTTGCATCTCGACCAGACGCGAGGCGGTGCGCTCGAATTCGAACACTTCCGTACCGCGCTTGGCGGTATAGAGCCCTTCGGGCGGCGCCGCGGCGCTCATCACCAGCCGCATGTGGTGGTCGTAGAGCGTGTCGATCAAAAGGATGAAGCGCTTGGCCTCGTTGCGCTTGCCTTCGCCCAGCACCGGCACATGGTCGATGAAGACGGTCGAGAAACGGCCGGCGATTGCCAGATAGTCGCGTGCGCCGAGCGGCTTTTCGCAGAGATCGGCAAAGGAAAAGCGCGCGGCGTCGCCGGCCGCGCGCGGCACGACGAGATGGCGGCCTTTCAGAGTCAGCGTTACCTCGCTGGTCGGCTGGCCGTGGGTCATCGCCTCCCAGGCATCGTCCAGCGCGCGGTCGGCCGCGGCATCGTCGGGCGTGACATAGACCGGCTGGCGGTTGAGCTTTTCCTGCCGGTAGTCCTTGTCGGCATCGAGCGTCATCACATGGGCATTGCGCTCGAGCAGCGAGATGAACGGCAGGAAAAGCTGGCGGTTCAGCCCGTCGCGATAGAGGTCCTCCGGCGCCACGTTGGAGGTGGCGACCAGCACCACGCCGCTGGCGAACAGCGCCGAGAACAGGCGCGACAGGATCATCGCGTCGGCGATGTCGGTGACGGAGAACTCGTCGAAGCACAGCACCCAGGCTTCATCGGCCAGCGCCCGGGCCACCGGCGGGATCGGGTCGTCTTCCTTGACGTCGCCATTCTTGCGCGCCTGCCGGTGCTTCTGGATGCGGTCCTGCACATCGGCCATGAAGTCGTTGAAATGCACGCGGCGCTTGCGACGGACCGGCAGCAGCTCGAAGAACACGTCCATCAGCATGGTCTTGCCGCGACCGACGCCGCCATGAATGTAGAGGCCCTTGACCGGCTCGCGCGGCTGCCGTTTGGCCGCGAACAGCCAGCCCAGCGCGCTCGATTTCTGCGCCAGTCTTTTTGCCGAGATCTCGTCGGTCAGCCGGTCGAGCGCGGCGACGATGCGCTCCTGCGCCGGGTCACGCGCGACCGCGCCGCTCTGGACGAGATGATCGTAGCGCTGCCTGACGGTCGCATGGGTCTGGATACCGTCGCGCAGATGCATGGATCACGTCATTTATATCGAGCAGAATGCTCTAAGAGGCACCAAGGGTATGCTGAGATTCAGGTCAGGCCGAGCCGAGAATGGTGGCTTACGAAAACCGGAGCGGAGCGTACTTGAAGTACGTGAGCACCGGCCTATGCCGGCCATAGCCTCAATTTGACTTCCGCGCCAGTCATAAGTGCTTCGGCCGGCGAAGGCCGGAAGCGCAGGAAGCCGCCGTTCGCAGACCGGCATCACCTGAATATCTGCATACCCTACCTTGTAAGCGAGATCGGCTGCCCGCTGGAAGTCTGGCCGTCGAACTTTTCGCCGCCCGACGAATAGAGCCTGGCCAGCGTGCCGCCGTTTTCGTCGTAAAGCGTCAGCTGCTTGCCGGCGACATTCCACGACTTGATGCCGTCGATCGGAGCCGGGCAGTGCAGCGGACCGGCGCGGTAGCCGGCGCCGAATTTGGTCTGCGGTGTCGCCACCTTGCAGCTCTGTCCGGAGACATTGACATTCCACACGCCAGCGACGCTGGCCGCGGTGAGGTCGGTGGCGCCGGCGGGCGGCGCGCCGCCCGCCGGCAGCGAGGCGACCTGGGTGTTCTTCGGCGCGGTCGGGAACTGCGACGGGTCCGTGGTGCCGGGAGCTGCCGGAGGCGGCAGCTGATTCTGCGTCACCGTGCCGGAGGGCGCCGGCGTCAGCGGCGCCGGCTGCTGATCGTCCATCGACGAGAAGCGCGAGGTCGAGCAGCCGCTCGCAACCAGCGCGGCCAGCGATACGGCCAAAAGGCCAGTCCTTGAAAAATGCATCTTCAACCTCCGTCGGATCTGGCCGGGGGGAGCCATCCGCGTAATCTCCGCTCCACCAAGATGGCGAAGGTGGCAGAATTTCAACCCGATATGGTTAAAATAGGGTTTTCGAAGCGGCTGTTGCAAATTTATCGCAGCAAGGCGGCGGCACCGCGAAGATGCCAGAGACAACCTATTAAGTTATTGAAATAACCATATTAAATCCGGGCACTCGGCACGAACACATAACCGTCCGGACCGACGATGTAGCATTCGCGCAGGCCATGCGGCTTGTCGATCGAGCCGGCCAGCACGATGTGGCCGAGCGCCGCCGCCTTTTTCTCGATCGTATCGGGATCGGCGCCGTAAAGGCGCAATTCGATCCCGGCTCCGCGCGTCTCGGCGCCCGCGGTAACGCCCGTCATCGGATTGTCGAGATAGGAATGGTCGGCATGCAGCATGAAGATCGAGCTCAGAAGCTCGATCGCAGCAAAGTCCTCGTCGGCATAGATGATCCGCGCGCCAAGCGCGTCACGACAGAAAGCCTCCATCGCCGCCATGTCGGTGACCAGAAGGTTGACGCCGACCCCGTGCGGCAGCGAGCGGCCGAAATCCTCGGCCTTCATCCAGGGTGTCTTGGTTCGCTTCATCGCCATGGTGGTCGTCCCCCTCCCGCGATCCTAAATGAAGCGGGCTTAGGCCATTGGCATTCGCCGGCAAAATGCTTGCGCCAGGCAGGCGCGTCCTTATCTCAGGAAGGACCGAGCCGGCGGGAGACAGAATGGCCGCGAGAAAAAGAACCGCCAACCGCTATTACAGCGGCCCGCCCAGCGATCATTTCGACGGCGCCTTGTTCTTCAATCCCGGCGGCAAGCCGCCTGGGCGTTTCACCGATCTCCTCAAATGGCAGTTCGGCGGCGGGCGGGCGAAATGGCCGGCGGCCTTTCCGAGCCCCCATCCGCCGGCAAGACCGCACGTCCGGATGGAAGGCAGCGCGCTCAGGCTCACCATGATCGGCCATGCCTCGCTGCTCATCCAGACGGCGGGCCTGAACATCCTGACCGATCCGGTCTGGTCGGAGCGCGCCTCGCCTTTCGCCTTTGCCGGCCCAAGAAGGGTCAATGCGCCGGGGATTGCCTTTGCCGACCTGCCGCCGATCGATCTCGTGCTCGTCAGCCACAATCACTACGACCATCTCGACCTCGCCACGCTGAAGCGGCTGAAGGAGAGACACGACCCGCTGGTGATCGCACCGCTCGGCAACGACGCCATCATCAACCGCGCGGCGCCAGGCATGCGGCTCGGCGTCCATGATTGGGGCGACAGGTTCAGCGTCGGCGCGGCCGCCATCCATGTCGAGCCGGCGCATCACTGGTCGGCGCGCGGCGGGCGCGACCGCCGCATGGCACTGTGGGCGGGGTTCGTCATCGAGACGGACGGCGGCAACATCTATTTCGCCGGCGACACCGGTTTCCATGGCGGCATCAATTACCGGCTGATGGCGCAAAAGCATGGCGGCTTCCGCCTCGCCATCCTGCCGATCGGCGCCTACGAGCCACGCTGGTTTATGGCGCCGCAGCACCAGAACCCGGAGGAAGCCGTTCAGGGCATGAAGCTGTGCAACGCCGCCTTCGCCGCCGGCTGCCATTGGGGCACGTTCCACCTCACCGACGAGCCGGTCGAGGAGCCGGCGCAGAAACTGGCCGAGGCGCTGCAGGCGCAAGACCTGCCGCCGGAGCGTTTTCGCGCGCTGAGGCCTGGAGAGGTATGGGACGTGCCCGATATCATCGTGTAGCAATAGGCTGTCGGGCCTGCGGGCGAACTTTCGACCACGATACCGAAGCAATATCCGGGAGAAGCACGATGAAGCCTTTTGCGATAGCCTTGGCTGCGCTCGCCTTGACGACGGCCACGGCCGCATCCGCGGGCGAAATCGCCGACAAGGCCGCCGAAGCGGAGAAAGCCCTCCAGTCCAACGATGCTGTAGGCGCGCTGACGAAATTCCGCGATGCGGAGGAAGCGCTGTGGAAAGCAATGCCGCTTGCCGTGCTGAACGTGAAGCAGATCAGTTCGGCCAGCGGCTTCGGTGTCTACACGGAGCGCCCGGACCATATCTACAAACCGGGCGAGGAGATCGTGCTCTACATGGAACCGGTCGGTTATGGCTACGGCTCCGACGGGTTGGGCAACAACCAGATCGCGCTTTATGTCGACCTCACGGTGCTGACCCAGTCTGGCGAGAAGCTGGGCAGCTTCGAGAAGCTCGGCCGCGTCCAGCTCGCCTCGCGCTCGCACAACCGCGAAATGTTCTTCAAGCTGAACGTCTCCGTGGATGGATTGCCAGCCGGCAAATACCGCGCGGATTTCCTCATGCATGACGAGAACTCGCAGAAGACGGCGCCTTTCACGACCGACTTCGAGATCGCTCAATAGGATGTTTCGGCATCAGCCTCGCGACGACGGAACCAGAGTGCCGCGGACGCGTTCCTAAGTCGCTGCAAACACTGTCGATTTGCGAGGTTTTTCCATGATCAAGTGGATCATCATCCTTTTGATTGTCGCCGCTGCCGCGAGCCTGCTCGGCATGCCGGCGCTGGCCGGCGCCGCCGCCACCGGTGCGCGCGTCCTCATCGGCATCGTGCTCATCATCTTCCTGCTGATCGTGCTTGGGGTATTCGCGGTCACGTAAGACGCGGCCGGACTGGTAATTCCTGCCCGTTTCCGCCATATAGCGGCCAAACGGATTGGAATGACCGGTTAGATGGCAGGCAGCGCCCCCTTCGCCAAGATGAACGGCATCGGCAACGAGATCATCGTTGCCGATATGCGCGGCCGTGCCGACAAGGTGACGCCGGCCGCGGCGATCGCCCTGAACGGCGACGTGGCGACCAAGTTCGACCAGATCATGGCGATCCATGATGCCCGCACACCGGGCACCGCCTATTATATCGACATCCTGAATTCCGATGGCACCAGCGCGCAGGCCTGCGGCAACGGCACGCGCTGCGTCGTCCAGGCCTTGGCCGCCGAGACCGGCCAGAAGAGCTTCACCTTCGAGACCCGAGCCGGCATCCTGAATGCCGAGGAGCATGCCAACGGCCTGATCTCGGTCGACATGGGCAAGCCGCGCTTCGGCTGGCAGGAGATCCCGCTGGCAGAAGAGTTCCGCGACACTCGTATGATCGAATTGCAGATCGGCCCGATCGACGCGCCGGTTCTCCATTCGCCCTCGGCGGTATCGATGGGCAACCCGCATGCGATCTTCTGGGTCGACAACGACGTCTGGTCCTACGAGCTCGATCGCTTCGGCCCGCTGCTCGAGAACCATCCGATCTTCCCCGAGCGCGCCAACATCACCATTGCCCAGGTCACATCGCCCGAAACCATGATCATTCGCACCTGGGAGCGCGGCGCCGGCCTCACCAAGGCCTGCGGCTCGGCCGCCTGCGCCGCCGTGGTCGCGGCCGCTCGCACCAGGCGCACCGGCCGCCGCGTCTCGCTGCTGACGCCTGGCGGCGGCGAGCTCAATGTCGAATGGCGCGATGACGATCACGTCATCCTGACGGGTGCTGCCGAATGGGAATTTTCCGGCAGCTTCGATCCCTCGACCGGCGTCTGGGCCCGCGACACCGAAAGCGCCGCCTGATGTCCGCCCTTGAAAAAGGCGCGGCCCAAGCCCTCACCGGCAAGGGTATCGACGTCGTCACCTTCGGCTGCCGCCTCAACACCTATGAATCGGAAGTGATGCGCCGCGAGGCGGAGAGCGCCGGCCTGGGCGCGCTGCAAGGCGGCGCCGTCATCTTCAACACCTGCGCCGTCACGGCCGAAGCCGTGCGCCAGGCCAAGCAGGCGATCCGCAAGGCGCGCCGTGAGAACCCTTCAGCCCGCATCATCGTCACCGGCTGCGCGGCACAGACCGAGCCGCAGAATTTCGCCGCCATGGACGAGGTCGACCTCGTGCTCGGCAATGAGGAGAAGCTCAAGGCCAACTCCTACCGCGCGCTGCCCGATTTCGGCGTGAACGACACCGAGAAGGCGCGCGTCAACGACATTTTCTCGGTGCGCGAGACAGCCGGCCACATGGTCGACGCCATCGAGGGCCGGGCGCGCGCCTTCGTGCAGGTGCAGAACGGCTGCGACCATCGCTGCACCTTCTGCATCATTCCTTACGGCCGCGGCAACTCGCGCTCCGTGCCGATGGGCGCGGTGGTCGAGCAGGTCAAGCGTCTGGCCGGCAACGGCTATGCCGAGATCGTTTTGACCGGCGTCGACATGACCAGCTTCGGCGCCGACCTGCCGGGCAGCCCCAAGCTTGGAAAGCTGGTGAAGACCATCCTGCGCCAGGCGCCGGACGTGAAGCGGCTGCGGCTGTCGTCGATCGATTCCATCGAGGCCGACGACGACCTGCTCGACGCCATCGCCACCGAGCAGAGGCTGATGCCGCATCTGCATCTGTCGCTGCAATCGGGCGACGACATGATCCTGAAGCGCATGAAGCGGAGGCATCTTCGCGACCAGTCGATCCGCTTCTGCGAGGACGTGCGCAAGCTGCGCCCCGGCATCGTCTTCGGTGCCGACATCATCGCCGGCTTCCCGACAGAGACCGAGGCGATGTTCGAGAATTCGGAAAGAATAGTCGAGGAATGCGGGCTGACGCATCTCCATGTCTTTCCGTTCAGCCCACGCGAAGGCACGCCCGCCGCGCGCATGCCGCAGGTTCGCCGCGAGGCGGTGAAGGCGCGCGCCGCGAGGCTGCGCGCCGCCGGCGAGGCCGCCTATCGCCGTCATTTGTCGTCGCTGCCCGGCACGCGGCAGTCGATCCTGATCGAGCGCGACGGGCTCGGCCGCACCGAGGGTTTCACACTGGCCGCGATCGACGCCGGCGCGCCCGGCGAGATCGTCGAGGCCGTGATCGCCGGCCATGACGGTGCCCGACTGATTGCGGCTCCGCTTGCCGCGCAAGCCGCCTGAGACTGCGAGACGCATGGCTGGTTTTTTCAAGAAGATATTTTCGTTCGGCAAGAAAGAGGTCGTCGAGGAGCGCGTCGACGAGACCGCCCCGCTGCCGCCGATCAAATGGGATCAGCTGGACGCGCTGAAGCCGGAGGCCGATCAGGCCGCGCCGGAAGTTTTGGCGCGCGACGAACAGCAATCTGTGGCGGAGGCCGCTCCGGCGAGAGAACCGGCTCTTGAGCTTGCCCCCGCTCCGCTGCCCGAAGAGCCTACGCCCGCGCCGGAGCCGACGGTCCCGCCGGAGCCCGAGCCGATCGTTCCCACCGAGCCGGAACCGCTGCCGCAGCCCGAAGAAGAACCGCAACCGGCGCCTGAGCCTGAGCCGCCGGCACCGGAGGAAGTGCCGCCGGCGCAACCTGGGCCTTCACCCGCGCCGGAACCAGCGCCTGAGCCTGTCCCGCAGGAGGTGCCCGCGCCCGCGCCGGCTGAGCCGGAGATCGCGCCTTCCCGCCCTGAACCGCAGCCCGAGCCGGCACCGGCCGAAGTGCCGACACCGCCGAGTGAGGTTCCAGCCGAGACACCTGTACCAATCGAGGTGCCGCCGGCGGAGACGCCTTCTGTAGAACCATCCGCCGAAGCGGAAATCGCGCCCCCTATTCGACAGCCCGCGCCTGTCGAGCCGCAGCCCATCCTTGCCGAGATCGCACCCGAACCGGACGCCCTGCCGTCGCCGCCAAATCCGGCCCCCGCCGCCGGCAAGGTCACGGTCTCGAAAAAGGTCGAGCAGAAGGCCGAGCCGGTGAAAGCGCCGGAGCCGGCGCCGCGGCGTTCCTGGTTCCAGCGCATGCGCGAAGGGCTCGCCCGCTCCTCGCGCGAGCTCACCGGCAACATTGCCGGCGTCTTCACCAAGCGCAAGCTGGACGAGGAGACGCTGCTAGACCTGGAGGACGTGCTGATCCGCGCCGATCTTGGCGTCGAGACGGCGCTTCGCGTCACCGATTCACTCGCCTCCAGCCGCTATGGCCGCGACGTCTCCGACGCGGAAGTCCGCGCCGTGATGGCGGCGGAGGTGGAGAAGGTGCTGGCGCCGGTCGCCAGGCCGCTCGAGCTCGACCTTAGCCACAAGCCGCATGTCGTCCTGGTCGTCGGCGTCAACGGTACCGGCAAGACCACCACCATCGGCAAACTCGCCGCCAAGCTCACCGATGGCGGCCTGAAAGTGATGCTGGCGGCTGGCGACACGTTCCGCGCCGCCGCGATCGAGCAGCTCAAGATCTGGGGCGAGCGCACGAAATCGCCGGTCATCGCCACCAAGCTCGGCGCCGATGCGGCGGGCCTCGCCTATGACGCCTTCGAGAAGGCGAAGGAGGCCGGCTCCGACGTTTTGATCATCGACACGGCCGGGCGCCTGCAGAACAAGACCGAGCTGATGGCGGAACTGGAAAAGATCGTGCGCGTGCTGGGCAAGCTCGACCCGGAAGCGCCGCACACCGTGCTGCAGACGGTCGACGCCACCACGGGCCAGAACGCGCTGAACCAGGTCGAGATCTTCCGCAATGTCGCCGGCGTTAACGGCCTTGTGATGACCAAGCTGGACGGCACGGCGCGCGGCGGTATTCTGGTGGCGATCGCCGCCAAGCACCGGCTGCCGGTCTATTTCATCGGCGTCGGCGAGCAGGTCGACGACCTCGAACCGTTTTCCGCCAGCGAATTCGCGAGGGCGATCGCCGGCGTGGCTTGAACAAAGGCATGATCTTGGAAGGGCCGCCTGCTTTTTGGCCAGATCATGCGCAAGAAGGACTTTTATGAACATCATCGAACGCGACCCGTCCGATCCACGCCGCAAGCCGATGAATCCCGGCTTGAAGTTCCTGCTCGAGCTTGGCCCTGGCCTGGTGTTCTTCTTCACCACCATCCGCGGCGAGTGGCTGGCCGAGAAATTCCCGGTGCTCACCCATCTCGGCGAGCCGATCCTGATCGCCACCGCCTTCTTCATGGTCGCGACCGCGCTTTCGCTGAGCGCTTCCTGGCTGCTGACGCGCAGCCTGCCGCTGATGCCGCTGGTCTCGGCGATCGTCGTCTTCGTCTTCGGCGCGTTGGCGCTTTACCTGCAGGACAAGACCTTTGCCTTCATGAAGCCGACCATCATCAACTCGCTGTTCGGCGTCACGCTTCTCGGCGGACTGCTGTTCGGCCGCTCGCTGCTCGGCTACGTCTTCGATTCCGCGTTCCAGCTCGATGCCGAAGGCTGGCGCAAGCTGACCTTCCGCTGGGGCCTGTTCTTCCTGTTCCTGGCCGTGCTCAACGAAGTCATGTGGCGCAACTTCTCGGAAGCGACCTGGCTATATTTCAAGGTCTGGGGCACGATCCCGATCACCTTGCTGTTCACCTTCAGCCAGATGCCGCTGATCATGCGCCACTCGCTGGAGGAAAAGCCCAAGGAAGAGAAGGCCGGCAACTAAGGGCAAAGATTTAGACGAGATTTTGGGGGACGGCATGGAATTCCTCGCCACGCATGACGAGCTGAGGACGATCTACAAGACGCCCCGGCCGACCGACGGCTCGATTCGCAAGGAACTCAAAGCCCTCGACGGCCATTGCCGCTCCTTCATCGGCAAGAGCCCCTTCGTGCTGATCGGCTCCTCCGACGGCGCCGGCAACGCCGACGTGACGCCCAAGGGCGACAAGCCCGGCTTCACCGCCATCCTCGACAACTCCACCATTGCCATCCCCGACCGCCCCGGCAACAACCGGCTGGACACGCTGGAAAACATCATCCGCCACCCATCGGTCGGGCTGCTCTTCCTTATTCCCGGTATGAACGAGACGCTGCGCGTCAATGGCGATGCCCGCATCACCGTCGACCCCACCTTGCGCGAACGCCTGGCTGTCGACGGCAAGGAGCCGCTGAGCGTGATCGTGGTGACGGTCAAGGCCGCCTATATGCACTGCGCCAAGGCCTTCATGCGCTCGGATCTGTGGAAGCCGGAGACCTGGTACGACCGCGCGACCCTGCCGACGCTCGGCCAGATCATCCGCGACCAGCTGGCGCTGAGCGAAAGCGCCGGCGAAATCGACCGCGAGCTGGACGACGATTACCGGCAGACCATGTGGTAGGCTTGCCGGGCGACTCACCCTTCGTCCGGCTCTCTCCCTTGATCGAGATCATCGCCATATCGGGCAGCCTGCGCGCCGCCTCGACCAACGCGGCCCTGCTTGCCGCTTTGGCCGCCAACGCCCCCGCGGACTGCCGCATCCAGGTCTATGACGGCCTCGGCCGGTTGCCGATCTTCAATCCCGACGACGAAGGCGAGCGCACGCCGGCGGAAGCGGCGCGCCTAATCGAGGCGGTGACCCGCGCCGACGGCGTCATCATCTCTTGCCCGGAATATGCGCATGGCGTGCCCGGCGGCATGAAGAACGCGCTGGATTGGCTGGTCTCCCGCGACGCCGCGGTGGGCAAGCCGGCGATGCTGGTCCATGCCTCGCCCCGCTCGCTCTATGCGCGGGCGGCGTTGGCCGAGATCATGCGGACGATGTCGTTCGCGCTGTATGAGGAGACGGCGCTGGAGATCGCGCTGCTGGGCAAGAAGCCGACGGAGATGGGAGCGATCCTGGCGGAGGATGCGAACCGCCAGGCGATGCGTGAGGCGGTGCGGGGTTTTGCGGAGTTTATTCGCGGACAATGAGCGGCCCTTCCCTTCTCCCCTTGTGGGAGAAGGGAAAGAGCTACCCCTTCCTTAGCGTCTCGACGTCGGTCTTGCCGACATACCAGTCGCGCGCGTTGACCTCCTCGAACACCACCCAGACATCGTTATTGGTAAGCCCCGTGGCCTCCATGATGGCCGAGGTCACTTTCTTGGCGATGTCAGCCTTCTTGCCGGCCGGATCGGCGGCGATCACTTCCTTGACGATGCGGATGTTGACGAATGGCATGATGTCCTCCCCTTGAGTTCTGCCGGTCGGCCTCAGGCGACGGTTTCGCAATTCGCTCCGGCAAAGCGGATAGCGGCGGTTGCGGGAACCGCAGCGCGGCGGGCGCTGCGGGGATGCGCAGAAAGGCTAGCAAGGGCCAGAAAAGCGCCTGCAGCAGCTTCAAAATGTTTTCGCCCCGTTCACCATGAGCCGCACCATGTAGAGCGAGGTGGTGCCGGCGATGTAGAGGCAGTTGAGCTTGTTGCCGCCGAAGACGCAGTTGGCGGTCACTTCCGGCACCTTGACCTTGCCGATCAGCGTGCCGTCGGGGTCGTAGCAATGGATGCCGTCGGCAGCACTTGTCCAGATGCGTCCGTCGGAATCGAGCCGGAAACCATCGAACAGGCCGGCGGTGCAGTCGGCGAACACCTTGCCGCCGGAAACCTTCTTGCCGTGCTTGCCGATAGTGAAGACGCGCATATGCGCCGGGTTCTTCTCGCCATGCGTGCGGCCGGTGTCTACGACATAGAGCAGGCTTTCGTCGAGCGAGAAGGCGAGACCGTTCGGCCGCACCATATCGGTGATGACGGCCTCGACATCGCCTGTCTCCGGATCGACGCGATAGACGTTGCAGGCGCCGATCTCGCTTTCGGCCTTGTCGCCCTCATAGTCGGTGTCGATGCCGTAGCTCGGATCGGTGAACCAGATCGAACCGTCGGAGCGTACGACCACATCGTTGGGCGAGTTCAGCCGCTTGCCCTTCCACTTCTCTGCGATGGTGGTGATAGAGCCGTCGAATTCGGTGCGGCTGACGCGGCGGCCGGAATGCTCGCAGGTCACCAGCCGGCCCTGCCGGTCGACCGTGTTGCCGTTGGAGTTGCCGGACGGCTGCCGGAACACGCTGACGCTTCCGTCGGTCTCGTCATAGCGCAGCATCCGATTGTTCGGGATGTCCGACCAGACGACATAGCGGCCGGCGGCGAACCAGGCCGGCCCTTCCGCCCAGCGGCAGCCGGTGAACAGCTTTTCCACCTGCGCGCTGCCGTTGAAAAGGCGCGCGAAGCGCGGATCGAGAACTTCGTAATAGTCTGCGGCCGCCATGCATTCTCCTCCCGGCATTCACGTGACGGGCAAATCAAGCCAGCCCGAAGGCGATCTGGCAAGACGGCAGGCCAGGATTTGTATGACAAAACGGATGAGAACTGCGTGAAGCGGGCCGGTCATGAGATGCCGCGCCGGACGCATAGCCTGTTAGCCCGCGATTAACCGGCTATGCGCTGGTTGCAATGGTGCATTGCAACATCTTTCTTTTGCAACGCACCATTCCTATGTCATCATTGCAATCGTCAGGGAGGAAACACCGGCCGCGTGTACGCGGCATAGAAGGAACCCTGTCATGTTCGACAATTTTGTCTCCCGCGCCCGCGCCAGCATGGCCAAGCGCCGCCACTACAACCGCCTCGTCGCCGAAATCGAAAACCTGTCCAGCCGCGATCTCGCCGATCTGCGCGCAGATCGTTCCGAGATGCTCTACCAGGTCCACAAGCAGATCTACGGTTGAGCGGCAGGCCGATCGCCCGGCCACTTCGTCATTCTCGGGCTTGACCCGAGAATCCATTCCGTGACTTTCGAGCGTCGCAGCGATGCGGAACGCGCGCTGCACAAGCGCCAATTCTAGACCGCCGTGCTCCACGATCAGCGTCACGGAATGGATTCTAGGGTCTGCGCCGCGTCGCTTCGCTCCTTGCTTCGCCCTAGAATGACGACGCAAGGATTCGTCTTGACCTGGGGGCGCCTCAACCCGGCGCCGCCAGCGCTTTCTCGATCTGCGGCAGCAGCAGGTCCCGCGCCGATTCCGGCGTCAGCGGCCCGACATGCTTGTAGGCGATCTTGCCGTCCTTGCCGATGACGAAGGTCTCCGGCACGCCATAGACGCCCCAGTCGATCGCCGCGCGCCCGGCCGGATCGACGCCGATCGCCTGATAGGGATTGCCGAGATCGCCAAGGAAGCGGCGGGCGTTTTCCGGCTGGTCCTTGTAGTTCAGCGCGGCAAGCGTGAAGCGCTTGTCCTGCGACAGGCCGAGCAGCACCGGATGCTCTTCCCGGCACGGCGCGCACCAGGACGCGAACACGTTGACCAGCGTCACCTTGCCGGCAAAGTCTTTTGACTCAAGCCCCGGCAGGCTCATCCCTTCGAGCGGCGGCAGGCTGGTCTGCGGCGCCGGCAGCCCGATCAGCGCCGAGGGGATTTCCGAGGTGTCGCGGCCCGAAAGCAACTGCGACAGGAACAGCCCCGCCAGTCCCAGGAACACCAGCAGCGGCAAAAGCACGAACAAGCGGCGGCGCGGCGCCGAAGCTTCGGTCTCGCTGTTCACGGTTTTGCCGCCCCGGATTTGTCGGAGCGCCGCCGCACACCGGCCGCCTCCAGCGCCGCGAGCTCACGTTTGCGCCCCCGCTGGTCGAGCAGAATCCAGCCGATCAGCCCGGCGAGCACGACGGCCGTGATGGCATAGGCGGCGGTGACGAACAGGGCGTGAGCGCTCATGTCGGCCGCACCCCACTATCCGTCATGCCAATCGTTGCGATCATGTCTTCCCCTGGAGCGTTTCACCGTCTCCACTGAGACAGCGATCCGCCGTATTTCCTTGTCTTTGCGCAATTGCGCGCGGGAAATCGCCCGCACTTTCATGGAATTGCTCTACCCCCAGCGCGCCCGCCCCGCAATTTGTCGCGGTGCCGCAGTGAAAAACAACGTCTTCGTCGTCTCAATCCGTCCCGTGCCGCAACGCCAATGCCGCCGCCAAGGGGCCAATCACCGCAAGAAACAGCGTCAGCGCGGCGAGAATGAGGAAGGGCTGCAGGAACGGCGCCGGATCGGCGACGGCGCCATAGCTTGCCGAAACACCGAAGATCAGCACCGGGATGGTCAAGGGCAGCACCAGCACCGAAATCAGCAATCCGCCGCGCGGCAGCGCCACCGCCACGGCAGCCCCCGCGGCGCCGATGAAAGTGATGGCCGGCGTGCCGATGAGAAGGGTGAGCGCCGTGGCGCCGATGCCCAGCGGCTCCATGTTCATGAACAGGCCGAGCAAGGGAGCCGCGACCACCAGCGGCAGCACGCTGCCCGCCCAGTGCGCCAGGCATTTCGTCAGCACCGTCAGCGCCAGCATATGACGGTCGCCGTTCAACACCAGCAGGTCGAGCGAGCCGTCCTCGCGGTCGGCCTGGAAGAGGCGATCGAGCCCGAGCAGGCAGGCGAGTAGCGCGGCGATCCACAGGATCGCCGGGCCGATGCGCGCCAGGAGATTGAGATCGGGGCCGACGCCGAACGGGATGGTGACGATGACCGCAAGGAAGAAGATGACGCCGATCAGCGCCCCGCCGCCGGCGCGGATGGAGAGGCGAATGTCGCGCAGGAAGAGAGCTAGCATGATGTGAGATGCCTGCGCCCAGGCCCCCCTCTCTGGCCTGCCGGCCATCTCCCCCTCAAGGGGGGAGATTGGATGTCACTTCGGCCTTCGCCAATCTCCAGCGTGGCAAGGCTAGCGAGGCGCCCGAACCGCCAATCTCCCCCCCTGAGGGGGAGATGCCCGGCAGGGCAGAGGGGGGGGCCGTAGAGCGCCGACATCAAAGAACCTCCCCCATCCCCAGCACCTTCGCCCCTTCCAACCCCAACGGCAGATGCGTGGCTGCGACCAGAATCCCACCTTCGCCGAGATGCCCCCGCATCAGCCCCGCGAACCGCTCCTCCGAGGCCTTGTCCAGCCCCGCCGTCGGCTCGTCGAGCAGCCAGACCGGCCGCCGGCTGACCAGAAGCTTGGCGATCGAAGCCCGTCGTCTCTGCCCGGTCGACAGATAGCCGAAGGGCAGATGGCCGAGCCCGCCGAGCGCCACCGTCTCCAGCGCCTCCTCGACCCCCAGTCCGGGCTCGCCCTGAAACGCGCGCCAGAAGCCGAGATTCTCCTCGACGCTGAGCGCCGTCTTCATCGCGTTGAGATGGCCAAGGTAATGCGAGGCCGAGGCGACGGTCGGGAAAGCCTCGCCGCCACCTTCGACAAGCACTTTGCCCGCGGCGGCCGGCAGCAGGCCGGCGACTACCCTCAGCAGCGTCGATTTGCCCGACCCGTTCGGACCGGTGACGATAAGCGCCTCGCCCTTGTCGAGCGCGAAGCCGATGTTGGAAAAAACCGTCTCGCCGCCGCGCTCGCCGCCCAGATTTTCGGCGATCAGCCGCATTCTTTGCCCGTCCCGAAAGCACCGTTTCGCGGCCGCCGCCGCATCGCACAAATTTGCCTTTCGACTGTCTAGAACTATTCAAGGAAATTCTCTATATGCGGTTCATCCGTGCCAGCGGTCGGCGCGGGAACAGAATTTGCGCCGAACCAGCGCACGCGCCGCCTTGAACGGCTCGGGTTGCTTGGGAGCGGACAGCGGAAATGGCCGTACCCGCACCTTTGCGCGTGATTGCATGCCATCGGCGTCCGTTCCCTTTCAGGCTGAACAGACAAGGACGGATCGCACGTGTCAAAATCCCTCGACAGCTTCAATTGCCGCCGCACCCTGACCGTGGGTGGCGCGGACTATGTTTACTTCAACCTCGTCGAGGCCGAGAAGAACGGCCTCACCGGCATCGCCCAGCTGCCTTATTCGATGAAGGTGCTGCTGGAGAACCTGCTGCGTAACGAGGACGGCCGCTCGGTCACCAAGGAATCGATCCAGGCCGTGGCCGCCTGGCTGACCGACAAGGGCACCGCCGGCGTCGAGATCGCCTATCGCCCGGCTCGCGTCTTGATGCAGGATTTCACTGGCGTTCCGGCGGTGGTCGACCTGGCGGCGATGCGCGACGGCATCAAGGCGCTCGGCGGCGACCCGGAGAAGATCAACCCGCTGGTGCCGGTCGACCTCGTCATCGACCACTCCGTCATCGTCGACGAGTTCGGCACGCCGATGGCCTTCGCCCGCAATGTCGAGCTCGAATATGAGCGCAACGAGGAACGCTACAAGTTCCTGAAATGGGGCCAGCAGGCCTTCCGCAACTTCCGCGTCGTGCCGCCCGGCACCGGCATCTGCCACCAGGTCAACCTCGAATATCTCGGCCAGGTGGTGTGGACCAATAGCGAGGACGGCGAGACCACCGCTTATCCGGACACCTGCGTCGGCACCGATTCGCACACCACCATGATCAACGGTCTCGGCGTGCTCGGCTGGGGCGTCGGCGGCATCGAGGCCGAGGCCGCGATGCTCGGCCAGCCGGTCTCCATGCTTTTGCCCGAAGTCATCGGCTTCCGCCTCACCGGCAAGCTCAAGGAAGGCGTCACCGCCACCGACCTCGTGCTCACGGTCACCCAGATGCTGCGCAAGAAGGGCGTCGTCGGCAAGTTCGTCGAGTTCTTCGGCCCCGGCCTCTCCAACATGACGTTGGCCGACCGCGCCACCATCGGCAACATGGCGCCGGAATATGGCGCAACCTGCGGCTTCTTCCCGGTCGACTCGGAAACCATCCGCTACCTGACCATGTCCGGCCGCGAGGAGAACCGCATCGCGCTGGTCGAGGCCTATTCGAAGGCGCAAGGTATGTGGCGCGACACGGGCTCCGCCGATCCGGTCTTCACCGACCTGCTCGAGCTCGACCTCGGCGACGTCGTGCCGTCCATGGCCGGCCCGAAGCGCCCCGAGGGCCGCGTTCCTCTGGAAGGCATCCCCGCCGGCTTCGCCAAGGCGATGGAGACCGAATACAAGAAGGCCGCCGAGATCTCGAAACGCTACGCTGTCGAAGGCACCGACCACGATCTCGGCCATGGCGACGTCGTCATCGCCGCCATCACGTCGTGCACCAACACCTCGAACCCGAGCGTGCTGATCGGCGCAGGGCTGCTCGCCCGCAACGCCAACCGCCTTGGCCTGAAGCAGAAGCCGTGGGTGAAAACCTCGCTCGCCCCCGGCAGCCAGGTGGTGGCCGAATATCTCGAGAAGTCCGGCCTGCAGAAGGAGCTCGACCAGATCGGCTTCAACCTGGTCGGCTTCGGCTGCACCACCTGCATCGGCAATTCCGGCCCGCTGCCGGCGCCGATCTCGAAGACCATCAACGACAAGGGCCTGATCGCCGCCGCGGTCTTGTCCGGCAACCGCAACTTCGAAGGCCGCGTCTCTCCGGACGTGCAGGCGAACTACCTCGCCTCGCCGCCGCTGGTGGTGGCGCATGCTTTGGCCGGCACCGTCACCAGGGACCTGACGACCGAACCGCTTGGCGAAGGCAGCGACGGCAAGCCGGTCTATCTCAAGGACATCTGGCCGACCTCGGCCGAGATCCAGGAGTTCATCGAGAAGAACGTCACCCGCGAGCTGTTCGCCCGCAAATATGCCGACGTCTTCAAGGGCGACGCCTACTGGCAGAAGGTCAAGGCGCCGGAAGGCCAGACCTATGCCTGGGACGACCACTCGACCTATGTGCAGAACCCGCCCTATTTCGCCGGCATGGGCCGCTCCTTCGGCAAGGTCGGCGACATCAAGGGCGCGCGCGTTTTGGGTCTCTTCGGCGACAAGATCACCACCGACCACATCTCGCCGGCGGGTTCGATCAAGGCTGCATCGCCTGCCGGCAAGTATCTCACCGAGCATGGCGTCGGCGTCGCCGACTTCAACCAGTATGGCACGCGGCGCGGCAATCACGAGGTGATGATGCGCGGCACCTTCGCCAACATCCGCATCCGCAACCACATGCTGGGCGAGAACGGTCGCGAGGGCGGCTACACGATCCACTATCCCTCGAAGGAGGAGATGTCGATCTACGACGCCGCGATGGAATACAAGCGGGAAGGCGTGCCGCTGGTGATCTTCGCCGGCGTCGAATACGGCAACGGCTCGTCGCGCGACTGGGCGGCCAAGGGCACCAACCTGCTGGGTGTGCGCGCGGTCATCGCCCAGTCCTTCGAGCGCATCCATCGCTCCAACCTGGTCGGCATGGGCGTCATCCCGTTCGTCTTCGAGGACGGCACCTCATGGGCCTCGCTCAACCTGAAGGGCGACGAGCTGGTCGAGATCGACGGCCTGGACGCCATCAAGCCGCGCCAGAAGATGGTGGCCAAGGTCACCTATGGCGACGGCGCGGTGAAGAACGTGCCGATCGTCTGCCGCATCGATACGCTGGATGAGCTCGACTACTTCAAGAACGGCGGCATCCTGCAATACGTGCTGCGCGATTTGGCTGCTTAGCAGCAGTAAGGGAGTAGGGGAGTAAGGGAATAGGGCAGTAGGGAAAAGTCACCCTGCCGCAGTCTTCTTCCCCCTACTCCCTTACTCCCTTACTCCCCTACTCCCTTAGCTTTCCCGAACCGCGCCGCCGCCGCCAGCAGCACGGCCAGCATCAGCCCGTTGAAGATGTGCCAGAGGAAGTGCGTGCCAAGCGGGAAGCTGGGGCAGACCAGCGGATCGATCATGCGGCAGATCACCGAGACGACGAAGATCGCCGATCCGGTCAGATTGTACCAGCCGGCCCGGTTGCCGGTGGCCGCCACCCACGCCCCGAAGAAGGCGAGCGCCAGGAAGGGCGGCAGGTAGCCCGTGGTGCCGTTCGAGGCCTGGCGCAGCCAGTCCGGCACGGCATAGGCGATCAGGCCAGCCACGACATAGAAGGCGACGAAGACGGGGATCGCCTTGCCCCATTCCATGCCGAGGAAACGCCTCAGGTTGAACAGCGTGTAGGCGAGCGTGAAGCCGGCGATCGGCAGGATGTCGGCCCAGATCGTGCCTTTGCTGGCGAAGGTGTGGAACAAGGTCGAGCCGATGCCGATCGCCACCACCCACCAGGCCAGCACTTCGGCGAAGGTGCCGGCCTTGTGTCGCCGCACCTGCTGGGCACCCCATAGTCCCGCGGCAATGAAAGCCAGGTTGGTCAAAGCATTAGCCGGCTCGGCCCAAAGTCCAGGACCCGTCCGTTCGCAATAGAGATCGACGGGGGTCAGGAGAGTTTGCCACATGGTGAGGGTTGCTGCTCCCGAATCGAACCGCGCCTTGAAATGCAATGGCCTCTCCTATTGCGGCCTTACCTGCGGTTGCAACAGCAAAATTTCACTGCAACGTGACTTCCCGTTGACTGGCGCTTCTGCCACATATTTTAGCAATCAGAACAAGGCCGGCGTCACCGGCGGGAATTGGAAAAGTCATGGCATTTCAAGGACGATTGCGGCTTGCGGCAGTAGCGCTGGCCCTTACGGCGTTGGGCGGCGTGGCCCTGGCAGCCGAGCCCGAGAAGGCCGCGACAGGCAAGCCTCAAGCCGACAAGCCCTTGGGCGTGGTCGAATTATTCACCAGCCAGGGCTGCAGTTCCTGTCCGCCGGCCGACGAGTTCTTCGCTGAGCTCGCCGGCAAGGACGACATCGTCGCGCTCGCCTACCACGTCAATTACTGGGACTATCTCGGTTGGCAGGACACGCTGAGCACCAAGGAGAACACCGAGCGCCAGTATGACTATATGCGCGCCTTCGGCAACCGCTCGGTCTACACGCCGCAAGCCGTCATCAATGGCCGCAGCCACGTCAACGGCGCCAGCCGCAAGGATGTCGACGGCGCCCTGGCGCGCATGGACAGGACCGGCGAGGGCATGCGTGTCGCCGTCAAGGTGAGCCGCACCAGCGATCGTGTCATGATCGACGCGGGCGATGCCGGCAACGGCCCGGCCGACGCGCATGTGGTGATCGTCTATTTCAATCCGCCGCAGATGGTGAAGATCGGCCAGGGCGAGAACAGCGGCCGCAGCCTGACCTACTGGAACGCCGTTTCCGACATCCAGACCGCCGGCATGTGGCACGGCAAGGCGCAGCGCTACGAATTGCCGATGACCGAGATCGCCAAGAAGGGCGGCTGCGCGGTGCTGCTGCAGTCGGTCGGCAAGGACGGCATGCCCGGGCCGATCCTCGGCGCCGCCTTCATCCGCAAGCCGGATCGGCTTTAGCGCCTTCTTCCTTCTCCCCCTGTGGGAGAAGGTGTCGCCGAAGGCGACGGATGAGGGGTGTTCCAGTGAACACCCACGTCTCACTCCGCTGGAACACCCCTCATCCGTCTCGGCGCTACGCGCCGATCCACCTTCTCCCGCAGGGGGAGAAGGGAAAATCCACGCAATAAAAAACCGGCGTCAGCTTGCTTCTGACGCCGGTCATTCAGGTTTTGGGATCGTCGCACCTGATTTTTCCAAGGAAAAACCGAGGTTGGTTCGATCCGACGCTGACCCGTGGGCGGGGGGCTTGGGGTTTACGAGCCGGTGCCGGACCGAACCGTCTCAGGCAACGCCGGTAAATTCGTCGGACATTGGGGCATGAGCGCGGATTATTTGTGGCGAGATTGTGGCGAAGCATCACCAATTCCAACATGTGTTTCGCAAACGTGACTGGACGTTTGGGAAACCGCGTGACCGCGCGCGTGCTTGCCCGGCCCTTGCAATTCGACCGCGCCCTTGCAATTCCATCGTGAAAGCGCGAACCTTGGCCGGCGCATGATTCAATCGAAGGATCGAGGCATGACCGATCACAGCAGCGGGACGGAGGATGGGGAAGCATCCGGAATATTGATCCCGTTGCACGAGGCGCGCAACGCACGCCTCGACCAGCCGGTGCGGTTTGACCGGCGCGAGCTCGACCAGATCCTGAGGCTTTACGGACGCATGGTGGCGGCCAATGAATGGCGCGACTACGCGATCGACCACCTCACTGATCGCGCTGTCTTTTCCGTCTTCCGCCGGGCCAGCGAAGTGCCGCTGTTCCAGATCGTCAAGGACCCCAGGCTGGCGCGCCGCCAAGGCGCTTTCGCCGTCATCGCCGCCGGTGGCCGCATCCTGAAGCGCGGCCAGGAACTCGGCCGCGTGCTCGGGGTTTTCGATGCGAAGCTGAAGGTTGTCGAAGCGTAGTCCGGAAAGAGGAATTGAAGAACTGAAGAATTGAGGAACTGGAGAAAAAGGAAGGAGGCGATCCAGTCGGCTCTGAATGCTTTTCTTCAGTTCCCCAATTCCTCAGTTCCATTCCCCGCGAAACTTCCGTTCGGGCAGCGAATTGCGGTCCGGCGGCAGCGACGCGCCGCCATTCAGCGAAAGCTGCATGAACACCGTGTCCAGCCAGCGCCCGTGCTTGTAGCCCGACCCTTCCAGGCGACCGGAATGGCGGAAGCCGAGCTTTTCGTGCAGCCGCACCGAAGCGCTGTCCGCGTGGCCGTCGCCGATCACCGCGATGATCTGGCGGAAGCCCGCCGCGCGCGCCGTCTCGATCAAGGCCTGCATCAGCAGCGAGCCCACGCCTTGCCCCTTCGCCTCGGGCGCGACATAGACCGAATCCTCGATGACGAATCGGTAGGCGGGGCGCGGCCGGAACGGCCCGGCATAGGCATAGCCGAGCACGGCGCCGTCCTTCTCCGCCACCAGATAGGGGAAGCCGCCCGATGCCAGGCTGTCGAACCGGTTGCCCATTTCGGCACGGCTGGGCGGCTCCAGCTCGTAGCTCGCCGTGCCATGCGCGACCGCATCGGCATAGATTTCCGTGATTCGGTCGAGGTCGGCCGGGTCGGCGGCCCTGATCGCAATAGTGCTCATAATTTGTGCAGCTCTTTTTCCTGCCTCGATAACAGCAAAGGACTGCGCAAAAAGAAAGGCGGCCGTTGGGCCGCCCTTCGCAAAGTCTATGGTCCACTGAGACCGGGCAGCTGCCCTTAGCGGCGGTCGCCCATGAACTGCAGCAGGAACATGAACAGGTTGATGAAGTCGAGATAGAGGCGCAGCGCGCCCATGATCGCCTTGCGGCCGGCCACGTCGGCGACGTCGCCCTCGAAATACATCTCCTTGATCTTCTGCGTGTCATAGGCGGTGAGGCCGGCGAACACCAGCACGCCGATCGCCGAGATCGCGAAGCCAAGCGCCGACGACTGCAGGAAGATGTTGATCAGCATCGCGATCAGCAGGCCGATCACGCCCATGATCAGGAACGAGCCGAACGCCGACAGGTCGCGCCTGGTGGTGTAGCCGTAGAGCGACAGGCCGCCGAAGGCCGCGGCCGTGGCGAAGAAGGTCTGGGTGATGCTCGTGCCGGTGTAGACGAGGAAGACCGTCGACAGCGACAGGCCGACAAGGCCGGCATAGACCCAGAACGTGGTCTGCGCCGCCCCTACGCTCATCGACTGGATGCGGAACGACAGGAACATCACGGCGGCGAGCGGCGCCAGGATCACGACCCAGCGGAACGCGCTTGCATAGATGAGCTGGCCGAAAGCGGTCAGCTGGCCATCGCCGGTGACGGCGAGGTGGAAGGCGCCCCAGGCGGCAAGGCCGGTAATGAGCAGGCCAAGCCCCATGAGGTTGTAGACTTTGATCATATAGGCGCGCAGGCCCTGATCGATATCGACGCGCGCGCCGGGGGCGGCGGACGTCTGGTAGTTGCGAATGGGATCAGCCATTGGAAATCCTCTGTTGCTTCTGCCCCGTCCGGTGACAGGCCCTCTCGGAGAGACCCCAGGGGCCAGGCGCCGCTGGCGGAGCTCCAGCATGCCTAGCGCGAAATATGATGGTTCTTGACGTCAAGAACAAGACGGTAACGGGGCGTAACGCTTTGTGAGAAGGCAAAAGGCCTCTTTTCGGGCGCTCCAGCCGGCATTCTTACAAAGATTTAACCGGGCGGGGCGCCGGAAGCCCGCCGTCAGAGGTTGCGCAGCACCGGCGCCGCCTTGTGGCCGAGCACCCGCCAGGTGCCGGCGAGGCCGATGCCGACGGTGACCGTCAGCGAGACCAGGATCGTCGCCACCGCGACCTCCGGCATGAAATGCGACGGCAGCGTCATGATATGCGCGACCACGAACCAGGCGGCGATGCCGCCGGCGGCAAGCGCGAACAGCGCGGTCGCAAGCCCGATCAGCACATATTCCAGCGAGAAGGCGGCGATCAGCGTCCTGCGCGTCGCGCCGAGCGTCTTCAGCACCACCGCGTCGTGGATGCGCGCCCGGTTGCCGGCGGCCAAGGCGCCGGAGAGCACCAGCACCGAGGCGATCAGCGCCACGCCCGCGGCGGCGCGGATCGCTGTGCCCAATTGCGCGACCAGCCGGTTGACGATGTCGAGCGCGTCCTTGACGCGCACCGTCGTCACCGCCGGAAACGCGCGGGTGACGGCGTTAAGCAGCCTTGCGTCGTCGGCCGCGGTGGCCTGTTTGTCGGTCAGTGTCGCCAGCCAGCCATGCGGCGCCCCGGCAAAGGTGTTGGGCGAGAAATCCATGACGAAGTTGATGCCCATCGTCTCCCATTGCACCTGACGGAAATTGGCAATCTTCGCCGTCACGTTGCGGCCGAGCACATTGACGGTCACGGTGTCGCCGAGCTTCAGCCCGATCGCCTTGCCCTCCTCGGCCGAGAACGAGACAAGCGGCTCGCCGGAATAATCCTGCGGCCACCAGGCGCCTTCGGTCAGCGTCGCATTTTCCGGCTGTTTCGCGTCATAGGTCAGGCCGCGGTCGCCGCGCAGCACCCAGGCGCCGTCGGCCGGGATCTTCACCTTGTCGACGTCGACGCCATTGAGCGCCATGATACGCCCGCGCAGCATCGGCACCTTGACCAGCGTTCCTCGAGGCGCCTCCTTGCCGACGAGACCGGCGAAGGCATCGACGTCGCTGCTCTGGATGTCGACGAAGAAGAAGTTCGGCGCCCGCTCCGGCAGGCTGCCGGAGATTTGTCGCCTGAGATTCCCGTCGATCAGCGCAAGCGTCACCAGAAGCGTCAGCCCAAGTCCGAGCGACAGCACCACCGAAGGCGTCAGCGCGCCGGGACGGTGGATGTTGCCGAGCGCCAGCCGCAGCGACACGAAACGCACGCGCGGGCTCTTTTTCGCCGCCCACTGCACCAGCACCGCCACCAGCCGCAGCACCAGGAAGGCAAAGACGGTGGCGCCGACGAAGATCGAGGCGATGCGGGTGTCGTTGGCCGAAAGGATCGCCAGCGCCGCCAGCGCGACGACGATTGCAAGTGCTGCGCCCGTATAGGGCAGGCGCGGCAGGCCTCGGCTCTCGAATCCCATTTCGCGGAACAGCGCGGTTGCCGGCACGTCGCGAGCGCGGCCGAGCGGCAAGAGCGCGAAGGCCAGCGTCACCAGGAGGCCGAAGAGCGCGGCCATGGCAAGCGGGCCGGGATAGAGGCCGCCTTGCGCCGGCACCGGGATCACCGACTGCAGGAGCGCGCTCGCCACGAAGGGCATCGCCGCGCCCAGGATCAGCCCGAGCACGATCCCAAGGCCCGAGATCAACAGGATCTGCACGAGATAGACGGTGAAGACGAAGCCGCCCGAGGCGCCGAGGCTCTTGAAGGTGGCGATGACGCCGCGCTTGCCGTCGAGATAAGCGCGCACGGCGTTCGCCACGCCGACGCCGCCGACCACCAGCGCCGTCAGCCCGACCAGGGTCAGGAACTGCGAGAAGCGCTCGATGTTGGCGGAGAGCGCGGGGGCCGCATTGCCGCGCGTGCGGATCGACCAACCAGCCTGCGGGAAATCCTTCGCGGCTTCGGCCTGGATGTCCTTGATCCGCGCCTCGGACGTGCCGTCGGGCAGCCTCACCTTATAGGCGTTCTCGACCAGGCTGCCCGGCTGCACCAGGCCGGATGCCCCCAGGCCCTCGCGCGAGATCATCAGCCGCGGCGCGAAGCCAAAACCGTCCGACACCGCATCCGGCTCGCTGACCAGCCTGGCCCGCAGCTCGAAAATGGCGCTGCCGAGCTTCAGCCTGTCGCCGATATGAAGGTTGAGCCGGTCGAACAACAGGTCGGGCGCGGCGGCGCCGAACACGCCGGACCTTTCGCCGAACAATTGCTCTCTCGGCAGCGCCGGATCGGTTTCCAGCGCGCCGTAGAGCGGATAGGCGTCGTCGACGGCCTTTGCCTCGACCAGCGCCTGGTCGGAGCCGTCCTCCAGCCGCGCCATCGAGCGCGTGCCGGAAGTCTGCGAGACGGTGCCGAGACTCCTGATGAAACCGAGCTCGGCGTCCGAAGCGCTGCGCTGGTTGATCTGGAAGCGCAGATCGCCGCCAAGCAGCGTCTGGCCCTGATCGGCGACGCCGGTGGAAATCGCCTGCGCCACCGAATTGACGCCGCCGATCGCCGCGACGCCGAGCGCAATGCAGGCGAGGAAGATCATGAAGCCCGACAGGCCGCCGCGCATCTCGCGCAAAGAGAAGCGGATGGCGAGCTTCAATGTCCGCATCAGGCCGGCACCTTCACTGGCTTCAGCGTATCCTCGATCCGCCCTGAACGCATCGAGACCTGGCGCGCGCAACGCGCGGCAAGCACTGGATCATGCGTGACCAGCACCAGCGTCATGCCGCGCTCCGCCGCCTTGGCGAACAGAAGGTCGGCGATCTGCTTTCCCGTGGCCTGGTCGAGATTGCCGGTCGGCTCGTCGGCGATGAGGATGCGCGGCGTCGGCGCCAGCGCCCGGGCGATCGCCACGCGCTGCTGCTCGCCGCCGGAGAGCTCGCCCGGATAGTGCGTCACACGGTCGCTCAGGCCGACGGCGGCGAGCTCGCGCGCCGCAACGCCGAACGGGTCAGCATGGCCGGCAAGCTCGAGCGGCACCGCGACGTTCTCAAGCGCCGTCATGTTGGGAATGAGATGGAAGGACTGGAAGACGATGCCAATGTTTCGCCCACGAAACGATGCGACCTCATCCTCGCTTTTGTCGTTGATGAGCTCGCCGGCAATTCGTACCGTTCCCGAATCGACCCTTTCCAGGCCGGCAAGTACCATGAGCAAAGTGGACTTGCCGGAGCCCGACGGTCCGACGATGCCGGTGGCTTCGCCGACCGCCACATCGAGGCTCACGCCCTTCAGCACATGGACCAAGGACGCGCCCTCGCCGAGCGTCAGCGATACGTCCCTCAGCGCGATGACGGCTTCTGTCACAATGAAAGCGCCCTATATGTGGAAAAAGGAGACGGCCCGTGTCTCCTTCCTTGGATTGTTCCGGTCATATGGGGCTCGCCGCATGGCTTTCAAACACCGTTTTGCCGCAGCCCTCATCCTTTTCCTCGGTCTTTGCGGCGCCATCTCGGCGGCGCGCGCCGCTACCTTCACCATCGTCGGCTTCGGCGACAGCCTGATGGCGGGCTACAGCCTCGGCCCGGGCCAGGGTTTTACCGATAGGCTGCAGGCTGCCTTGAAGGCAAAAGGCCTCGACGTCACCGTGGCCAATGCCGGCGTGTCGGGCGACACTTCGAGCGGCGGGCTGGCGCGGCTCGACTGGTCGGTGCCGGACGGCACAAGGCTGGTGATCCTCGAGCTCGGCGCCAACGACATGCTGCGCGGCGTTTCGCCCGAGATCGCCGCGAAGAACCTCGACGCCATGCTCGGCAAACTGAAGCAACGCAAGATTCCCGCGCTTCTGGCTGGCATGCGCGCCGCGCCCAATCTCGGCGCCGACTATCAGAGGGCCTTCGACGCCATCTATCCGCGGCTCGCCGAAAAATACGGCGTTCCGCTCTATCCGTTCTTCCTCGACGGCGTCGCCGGTCACCCGGATCTGCAGCTGGAGGACGGCCTGCACCCCAATCCCAAGGGGGTCGACGCCATGGTCGAGCGCATCCTTCCCGTGGTCGAGAAGGCGATCGCCGACAATGGTGGGCCGTCATAAAGGGGGGAGCGTCGTGAGGCCGGAATGCCACGCTTTCCGCTGGGGAAACATTGTGGACAACAAACCGCTTGCCCCGCGCTTATATCGATGATTCGCTAGGGGCGAGAGTTCGATTCGAGGACAGGAGGCTTCACATGCCACGTCTTTTCACCGCCCTCGAAATTCCGCGTGATGCTGCTCTCTCCTTATCCCTGCTCCGGGGCGGGCTGCCCGGAGCGCGCTGGATCGACGTCGAAAACTATCATCTGACGCTGCGTTTCATCGGCGATGTCGAGGGGCATGTCGCCGACGAGATCGCCAACGCCCTCGATCGGGTCGATCGTCCCTCTTTCCAGATGGCGCTCTCCGGCGTCGGCGCCTTTGGCGGCAAGAAGCCGCATGCGGTGTGGGCCGGCGTGTCGGCCACGCCCGATCTGACGGCGCTACAGGGCGAGATCGACCGCATCTGCCAGCGGCTCGGGCTTCCCGCTGATCCACGCAAATTCACGCCGCATGTGACGCTGGCGCGGCTGCGCAATGCGAGCCCGCTCGACGTCGCGCAATATCTGTCGGCGCGGGGCAATTTTTCGACGCTGCCATTCCGCGTCGGCCGCTTCGTGTTGATGTCGTCGCGCGATTCGGTCGGCGGCGGGCCTTACATCGTCGAGGAAGCCTGGCCGCTGGTCGGCGAAGCGCTGGCCTCGAGCCGCTTCGCCAGCGCCTCCGATGCTTCGCGGATCATGCGGTAGACCGAAGCGAAGGCCTCCGCGCCGTCGTAGTAGGGATCCGGCACATCGCGTGCCTTCCCCGTCGCAAAGTCCAGATAGAGATGGATGCGGTCGCTCACGGCCGGCGGCGCCAGCGCCTTGAGGTCGCGCACATTCGCCTTGTCCATGCCGAGGATCAGGTCGAAACGCGAAAAATCCTCCGGCAGCACCTTGCGCGCCCTCTGCCCGGAAATGTCGACGCCGTGCTTCGCGGCCACCGCGATCGAGCGCCGGTCCGGTTCTTCGCCGGCATGCCAGCCGCCGGTCCCGGCCGAATCGAGCGCGATATCGTGACCCATTCCGCTATCGGTAAGGACAGCGCCAAGCACACCCTCGGCCAAGGGTGACCGGCAGATGTTGCCGAGGCAGACGAACAGAATGGATTTTATGGGCTTTGCGCTCATCGATGCGGCGGTTGTTTTTATGCCTGTCGTCATCCCAAAACCGCTGCGCACTTTTGGGCGACATGCACTATGGTGCGGGTCATTTTTCCCGAATAGCACAGGAAACCGACATGACCAGAGAGAAACTCAGCAAGGACGCGATCGCCACGGCTCTGGCCGAGCTCGGCGGCTGGTCTCTCGCCGCCGACGGCGCGTCCATCAAGCGCAGCTTCGTCTTCAAGAATTTCTCCGAGGCCTTCGCCTTCATGACGCGCGTGGCGCTGGCCGCCGAAAAGATGGATCATCACCCGGACTGGTCGAATGTCTACAAGACCGTCGACGTGACGCTGAACACGCATGACGCGGGCGGCGTTACGGCGCTGGATATCGAGCTTGCGAAGAAGATGAACCGGTATTTCGGGTAGCACAGCCTCGCCTTTAAGGGCGGTCGTTTGAGTTCGTCATTCCAGGGCGGAGCAAGGAGCGAAGCGCGCAGACCCTGGAATCCATGCCGTGACCTACGGGCGTCGCGTCGGCGCAGCCGTTGCGAACGTTCGCGGTTGGCCGAAGCTTGCGAACTTCGTCATCCACGGGCGGAGCGACGCGAAGCGGCGCGCAGACCCGAGGATCCATTCCGTGACCTTGGCCGAGGAATGCAGCGGAGCAGAATTCTGCGCGGTTGCAGCTCTCGAAAGTAATGGCATGGATTCTATGGTCTGCGCGCGTCGCTTCGCTCCTTGCTCCGCCATAGAATGACGATGGGAAGCACATTCCGGCCAATCTCCGACGTAAGCGGTTGCCAACTCAGCTTCCCCGCTGCCAGCATCGCCGTTTCCGATTTTCCAGGCGATTGACCGCCTAAACCCTTGCAGCCGCCCACCGCTTTCACCACATTTTCCCGCGGCGGGCCGGCGCGCAATGATGCGCGCGACTGCCAGGAGCGAATTGATGGTGCAACAACCCGGTTTCGATTTCTTCGGCTTCGGCGACAAGCTTGCCGGCGAGGGCGAGGTCCGCGAGAAGTTTTGGCGCACCGCCAAGAAGGCGGCGCGGCAGATTCCGTTCATGGACGAGGTTGTCGCCGCTTATTATTGCGCGATGGACAAGGACACGCCGCTGCGCGCCAAGGCCACCCTGTTTGGCGCGCTCGGCTATTTCGTCCTGCCGTTCGATTTCATCCCCGATTTCGTCGTCGGCCTCGGCTACACCGACGACCTTGCCGTGCTGACCGCCGCGATCGCCGCCGTCAGCGCGCATATCACGCCTGCCCACAGGCAGGCCGCCAGGGACGCGCTGGCCGACAAGATGTGACAGCGGTTCGTTTCAGGCCCGCAAATCAGCGCGTGCGAAAAGACAAACTCTTGCCGTTTTCGTGGCCTCCAACTCCGCGCCGGGACGTCGCGGCCGCCTCAATCGACAGGGGCGGCGCGACTGCATGTCGCCCAAAAAGTGCGTAGCGGTTTTGGGATGACGACATGCACAAGAAAAGAAAACCAAAGCACGTCGCTCGAACCCTTCGGCGTGATGTGCTTTGGGCGGGCGGTTTCCTGGGGTGAGTTCCTTTTCTTGAGGACAATTCACCGTTTGGTAACCCTGATTAAATCAAAATGAAGCGACGGCAGGACGCCATGCGGCCCGCCTCCGCACCATTTGGAATACGGGAAGAACGATGCGCGGATTGATTGCTACAGTTTCCAGCCTGGTCCTGGTGGCCGCCTTCGCCGCGCCGGCGCTGGCGCAGCAGGCGACGAAGATCGGCCAGCACAATGCGTGGGGCACCTACAGCTATCAGTCGAAGGCCGGCAAGGTCTGCTATGTGCTGACCGTGCCCACCGACAAGCAGCCCCCGTCGCTCGATCATGGCGACATGTTCTTCTTCGTCAGCCAGCGTCCGGGGCAGCAGGTCTCCTACGAGCCGCAGTTCATCGCCGGCTACAACTTCCAGGAAGGCTCGAAGGCCACCGTCACCATCGACAAGAAGTCCTTCTCGATGTTCACCCGCGGCAAGTCGGCCTGGGTCGAGAACGCCGCCGAAGAGCCGGTGCTGATCGCCGCCATGAAGACCGGCACCGACATGAAGGTGCAGGCCAAGTCCGGCCGCGGCAACCCCACGTCCTACGTCTTCTCGCTGAAGGGCATCTCGGCCGCGCTGTCCTCCATCGCCAAGTGTAAATAAGCCAAACGGCATCTGAGTCCTGCGCAAGGCCGGGCATCAAGTCCGGCCTTTTGTTTTGGACGGCGCGTTTCAGCCCCGCGCGGGCTCCGTCTCCGCGCGCCGCCGCCGGATCGCCTCGGCGATGAAGACGCGCGACAGCGCGTGGTAGAGCGGCTCGTTTGAGACGAGCCTCGCCGTACCGTAGCCCAGCACCGCCGCGCACATCAGCGCGATCACATTGTCGTGGTTGCCGGTCATTTCGAGGATGATGACGAAGGCGGTCATCGGCGCCTGCACCACGCCGGCGAAATAGCCGGCCATGCCAAGCAGCGCCGCGGTTCCCGTGGCCGCGCCGAAGATCAGGCCGAGCGTGCTGCCCAGCCCCGCGCCCACCGCCAGCGACGGCGCGAAGATGCCGCCCGGAATGCCCGACACCATCGACAACAGGCCGGCGGCGAATTTCTCGACGAAGAACAAGGCCGGCAGCGGCGCGCCTTCGATCGCGCCGCGCGCCTGGGTGTAGCCGGTGCCGAAGGTCAAACCGCCCGAAGCGATGCCGATCGCGGCCACGGCCAGCCCGCAGACAGCCGCCACGACCAGCGTGCGCGGCAGCGGCTGCAGCGCGTTCCAGCGCCGGATGCGGCGCATGATTTTCAGCGCCGAGAGCGAGAACAGCGCCCCGACACCACCGCCTATGATGCCGCAGGCCAGCACCAGCGGCCAGTCGGCGGCGAAGGCGACCGTGTCCCTGGCGACGCCGAAATAGGTATAGTTGCCGAGCAGCCCGAGCGAGGCGAGGCCGGCCAGGATCACTGCCGTCAGCACCAGCCCGTTGGTGCGCGCCTCATAGGCACGGCCCATTTCCTCGATGGCGAAGACGATGCCGGCAAGCGGCGTGTTGAAGGCGGCGGCGATGCCGGCGGCGGAGCCCGCCAGGATCAGCCCGCGCGCCTGCGCCATGCCGCCCCAGCGCGCCGCCTGCAGCATCAGCGAAGCGCCGACCTGCACCGTCGGGCCTTCGCGGCCGATCGAGGCGCCGCAGGCGAGGCCGACGATGGTGAGCGCGATCTTGCCCACCACCAGCCTGAGCGACAGGATGTGGCTGCGGTCGTCCTCGTCGCGCAGATGCCGCGCCGCGATCGCCTGCGGAATGCCGCTGCCTTGCGATCCCGGGAAGAAGGAATGCGCAAGCCAGGCGCAAAGGACGAAACCGAGCGGCGTCACGACCAGGGGCAGATAGAAGCGCCAGCCGCCGTCATTGCCCGTCACGGCGTGAAATAGGGCCTGCGCGCGGTCGGCGAGCAGTGCGAACAAAACGCTGATCAGGCCGATCGAGATGGCGCCGGCCCAGAAGACGAGGCGCGGCTGCCAGACGCGCCGCGATACCCACATGGCGTGTGAACGCCGCAGCATGCGGTATTTTCGCGATATGCCGGCCATGACCGTCCCTTGATGGTCATCCGCCCTAGCACACTGGCCGGGGCGATCAACCCGCGAGGCGGGCCGGCACTATGCCGGCAGCGTCGAGGATCGGTGCTCAAGGGAATGTTGCCTGCCGGCGAATAGCCCGCCGGCATACCAGCCGGCGGGGAGGTCGGCATGCAGGATCGGCGAGGTCACATCGCCATTTTTTCACATTCGGCCTGGGCCTTCTTGGTCGAGGTGTCGATCATGTAGGCTTTGCCCTTGGCGTCGGTGATCATCATCATGCAGTGCTTGATCGGCTTGGCCATCTTCATCATGTCGGCGCTCATCTTGGCGTCCGGCATCATGGTGCCCATGTGGCCGTCCGGCATGATCGCGGTGACCTGCCCGCCCTTCATCATGGTCATGGCGCCCATCGTGTCCTCGGCAAGGGCCTGCGAGGCGGAAAGACCGACGAGGCCGGCGATAAGAACGAACTTGATCGAGTGCATCGGAACAACTCCCATTGTTGAGGGGCATGGTCGCCCCTTTCAGGTTCGCGGATGCGTTTCGATTGGTTACGCCAACACGAATATGTGATCGATTTTCGGCAGACGATGACGGTAGCCGATCGCGTTCCGCCCCTGGCACAGGCGCACGGGGCTCAAGATTTGTTGACCTCAGTGCCAGCCGAAATCGCTATCGCTTCGCATCGATCGGGACATAAAGCAGTCCGGTGCGGGTGGGGGGCCAAGCCGGCTGGGCCGCGCGACATCGACGGCGGACGGATACTGATGAGTAAGGGCCGGCGCTATCTTCCCCTTCCCCTTGTGGGAGAAGGTGGATCGGCGCGCAGCGCCGAGACGGATGAGGGGTGTTCCAGGGAACACCAGCGTCTCACTCCGCTGGAACACCCCTCATCCGTCGCCTTCGGCGACACCTTCTCCCGCAAGGGGAGAAGGAGAACCCGCCGCATGACTCCGCCGCCGAGCTGTGCTATGCGCCGCGCTTCCCGTTCGGCCGATGCTGAAATCGGCCGCAAATCGCTTATATTGGCGCCACCATGACCGTTTCGCTTGATCTTACCGCCGAAGGCGCCCGTGACGCCTTGCGCGCCCGCAACACCGAGAAGCCGTCGCTGATCGGCTTGACCCGCGTCGAGCTCGGCGAAGCGCTGGTCGGCGCCGGCATCGTGCCGGAGCGCCAGGCGAAAATGCGCGCCCAGCAGCTCTGGCACTGGATGTATGTGCGCGGCGTCTCCGACTTCGCGCATATGTTCAACATCTCCAAGGATCTGCGCGCCGAGCTCGACAAGCATTTCACCGTCGCGCGGCCGGAGATCGTCGAGGAGCAGATCTCCGCCGACGGCACACGCAAATGGCTGTTCCGCTTCCCGCCGCGCGGCGCCGGCCGCCCCGTCGAGATCGAGACCGTCTACATCCCCGAGGAAGGTCGTGGCACGCTCTGCATTTCCTCGCAGGTCGGCTGCACGCTGACCTGCTCCTTCTGCCACACCGGCACGCAGAAGCTGGTGCGCAACCTCACCGCCGAGGAGATCCTGGCGCAGTTGCTCACCGCGCGCGACCGGCTCGGCGACTTCCCCGACCGCGACACGCCGGACGGCGCCATCGTGCCGGCCGAGGGCAGAAAAGTTTCCAACATCGTCATGATGGGCATGGGCGAGCCGCTCTATAATTTCGAGGCGGTGAAGAAGGCGTTGCTGATCGCTTCGGACGGCGACGGCCTGTCGCTGTCGAAGCGACGCATCACGCTGTCGACTTCCGGCGTCGTGCCGGAGATCGCCCGCACCGGCGAGGAGATCGGCGTCATGCTGGCGATCTCGCTGCACGCCACCAATGACGACCTGCGCGACTTGCTCGTGCCGATCAACAAGAAGTTCCCGTTGAAGGAGCTTATCGCCGCCTGCAAGGCCTATCCGGGCCTCTCCAATGCCAAGCGCATCACCTTCGAATATGTGATGCTGAAGGACGTCAACGATTCCCTCGACGACGCCAAGGCGCTGGTCAAGCTGCTCAAGGGCATTCCGGCCAAGATCAATTTGATCCCGTTCAACCCCTGGCCCGGCACCAACTACCAGTGCTCGGACTGGGAGACGATCGAGAAATTCGCCGACTACATAAACAACGCCGGCTACGCCTCGCCGATCCGCACACCGCGCGGCCGCGACATCCTCGCCGCCTGCGGCCAGCTCAAGTCGGAGTCCGAGCGCATGCGCAAGGTCGACCGCCTGGCGCTGGAAGCCATGATGATCGCGGGACACGGCGAGGCGTGAGGCGCATCATCGCCTACCTCATCCGCTTTGCCGCCATCCTGGTCGGCTATGTCGTCGCCTCGCTGGCGGCGAGCGCCTTCCTCAACATTCTGGTCCTGGCGCATCTGGGCTACACGCCGGCCAACCCCGAGCCGACGGCCACCGCCTCGCTCTATGTCTCGGTGCCTTTCGTGGCGCTGTTCGTCGCCTATTTCGCCTTCATGCCGACGGCAGTCGTCATTTTGATCGCTGAGCTGCTCGGCCGCCGCGACTGGCTGTTCTACGCGCTCGGCGGCGCTGTCATAGCCGTCGTCTTTCTCGGCTTCGTGCATAATGTCGGCGATGCCAATTTCGACGTCACCGAAACCAATGCCAGGCTGGCCGTGATCGGCTCCGGCATGGTCGGCGGCATCTTCTACTGGCTCTCCGCCGGCCGCTGGGCCGGAAGCTGGCGCCGCGCGCCGCTGCTCGATGCGGAGCCCTGAGCGCTACTTCGCCTGCGCCGTCAGGATCTTGAGCGCGAAGGCCGAAAACACGCCGGCGAACAGATAATCGACCACGCGCGTGACGCGCGGACTTGCCTTCATCGCCGCAGAAAACTTCTCCGCAGCCAGCACCATCGGCACCGTCACCGGTATCGACAGCACGATGAACATCATGCCGAGGAAGAACAGTTTTCCGGACGCGTTCGGATCGTGCGCGGAAACGAACTGCGGCAGGAAAGTCATGAAGAACAGGATGATCTTGGGGTTGAGCAGGTTGACGCCAAGCCCCGCCATCCAGCTGCGGAACAGGGAGACTTGCGGTCCGGTCCTCTTCTCCGGCGAGAAGGCCGAGCCCTTCGTCACGGCCTGAAAGGCGAGGAACACCAGATAGCCGGCGCCGAATATCTTCAGGACGAAGAAGGCCATCGGCGAAGCCACGATCAGCGCCGAGATGCCGACCACCACCAGCGTGGTGTGGATCAGCGTGCCGGTAAGCGCGCCAGCCATCGAAGCAAAGCCGGTGGCGCGACCCTGGCTCAGCGTGCGCGAGACGAACAGCGTCATGTCCGGCCCAGGCGTGATCGCCAGGATCACCGTGGCGATGGCGAACTGGATGAGCGTCGTAGTATCGGGAATGAAGGACATGCGCGCGGCCCTGGCGGAGATAGCGCAGCCTATAACGCGACCATTTTTGCTTCGCCAGCGTCTGCCTGGGCAAACATGTGGCCCAGCCTGTGCCGCCGTCAGGCATCCGTTCGTCTCTTGCGCCGCCCGGAAAGGCCGTGATACCTCGCCCGCGAAGCTATTTTCCCGCGGAACCGCCAAAATGTCCAAGATCAAGAACGTCAAGAAAGTTGTGCTCGCCTATTCCGGCGGCCTCGACACCTCCATCATCCTGAAATGGCTGCAGACCGAGCTCGGCGCCGAAGTCGTCACCTTCACCGCCGATCTCGGCCAGGGCGGCGAGCTGGAGCCGGCCCGTAAGAAGGCCGAGATGATGGGCATCAAGGACATCCGCATCGTCGACGTGCGCGAGGAATTCGTCGCCGACTTCGTCTTCCCGATGTTCCGCGCCAATGCCGTCTATGAAGGCACGTATCTGCTCGGCACGTCGATCGCCCGGCCACTGATCTCCAAGCATCTGGTCGAGATCGCCAAGGAAACCGGCGCCGACGCCATCGCGCATGGCGCCACCGGCAAGGGCAACGACCAGGTCCGCTTCGAGCTCTCGGCCTATGCTCTCAACCCCGATATCAAGGTCATCGCGCCATGGCGCGACTGGTCGTTCAAGTCGCGCACCGATCTGATCAACTTCGCCGAGCAGCACCAGATCCCGGTGGCGAAGGACAAGCGCGGCGAAGCGCCCTTCTCGGTCGACGCCAACCTTTTGCACTCCTCTTCCGAGGGCAAGGTGCTGGAGGATCCGTGGAGCGAGCCGCCGGAATTCGTGCATCAGCGCACCGTCTCGCCGATGGACGCGCCCGACGCCGTCACCGAGATCGAGATCGAGTTCCTGAAAGGCGATCCGATCGCCCTCAACGGCAAGAAATTGTCGCCGGCCACCATGCTGGCGACGCTGAACGACCTCGGCCGCGACAACGGCATCGGCCGCCTCGACCTGGTCGAGAACCGCTTCGTCGGCATGAAGTCGCGCGGTGTCTACGAGACCCCCGGCGGCACCATCCTGATCGCCGCCCACCGCGCGATCGAATCGATCACGCTCGACCGGGGCGCCGCGCACCTCAAGGACGAGTTCATGCCGCGCTACGCCGAGCTGATCTACAACGGCTTCTGGTTCTCGCCCGAGCGCGTCATGCTGCAGGCGATGATCGACAAGAGCCAGGAAGACGTCGAAGGCACGGTGCGGCTGAAGCTCTACAAGGGCAATGTCATCGTCACCGGCCGCAAGTCTAAGAAGACGCTTTATTCCGATGCGCTGGTCACCTTCGAGGACGATCGCGGCGCCTACGACCAGAAGGACGCCGAGGGCTTTATCCGCCTCAACGGATTGCGGCTCAGGACGCTCGCGGCAAGGAACCGCCGCTGAAGCTGCCAATCTCCCCCCTTGAGGGGGGAGATGTCCGGCAGGACAGAGAGGGGGGCCTCGCGCCAGCGTATCCCTCGTCATTCTAGGGCGGAGCAAGGAGCGAAGCGACGCGCGCAGACCCTAGAATGACGAAGGAAGGGCGACATCTCTCAATCAAGGGGGAGATCCCTACTTTCCCGGCCTTCGCCAATCCCCAAGCCCCCAACAAAAAAGCCCGGCGCATGGCCGGGCTTCTCGTTGGAACCAAGTCTTAATCCGATCAGTCCGCGTCGATCGCCTCGGCGATTTGGGCAATGGCCTGCTGATAGACGCTGGCCGAATTCCAGCCGGCGATCGCGCCCATATTGGCCTCGTAGCTCGCGCCCGCGTGCCAGCCATGGCCCTTGAGGAAGTTGGCGGTCGAGGCGAGCGCCGTGTTGCGGTCGCGCAGGTTTCTGCTGCCGACGCCGTATTTCATGACATTTCCGGGCAGGAACTGGGTGTGGCCGATCTCGCCATGCATGGCGCCGACCGACGAGGCGCTCAGCGCGCCGCTATCGACCAGCTTGAGTGCCGCGATGGCATGCGGGGTGAAATAGTCCGGACGGCGACAGTCGTAGGCGAGCGTCAGGATGGCCGACACCGTGTTCTGGTTGCCCATCGAGGCGCCGAAGCCGGTTTCCATCCCCCAGATGGCGAGCAGCACGCCCGGCGGCACGCCATAGGTGCGCTCGATATTGTCGAACATCGCCGCGTTCGCTTTCTTCAGCGCGCGGCCCCGGGAGATGATTGCCGAGGCGCCGCGGCGCTTCATGAACGCTTCCACCGAGCCGCTGAAGGCCTTGTGGATCGCCCGGTCGGCGGCGATCGTCCTGGTCGCGTAGGTGGCACCCGCCAGCGCCGACAGCCCCTTCTGCCCAACCCCGTTGGCCTTGGCCTCGGCAGCGAAATCCTGCTTCCAGGCGTCGAAGCCGGCGCCATTCTTGCCGCAGCTGGCTGCGGCCTCGGCCCCTGTCGCCAGCCCAAGCACCGCCACCACCGCCGCGGCGGCTACGAAAATCCGTCCTTTGGCAAAAAATGCCATATCCTTCTCCTGGTTGCCTTGAATCACGTCCCGGTTGCGAATTTGCCAGCGAAACGCCTGGTTGTCACCGCCCCCGCGGGGGACGTGGCACCCGACACTGGCGAAAGAAGGGCAATTTGCCTACGATCCGCCGTCATGTGTGGCGGGCTTGCCTCATGAAAGACGTTGATGTCGTGATCAACGGCGCCGGTCCGGCGGGCCTTGCCGCGGCAAAGACGGCTTCGAACGGCCGGGCTCTCCTTTGTTCTTCCGGAGGCGATGGACCGCATCGGCGGCCGCGCCTGGACCAGCGATCGCCATTTCGGCGTGCCCTTCGACATTGGCTGCGATTTCGCGTCTCTCTGCCGGTCGAACTGTCAACGCCAAACTCGCGGCGAGATAGCCCGAATGCCCACAGAACACGGGCGCGGCTGGCATCCGCTCACGGCCTTTTTGAGCGATCCGGCGAAAAACCCTGGAACAATTCGTGAGCGCGCGACGGGCACTTTAGCCGGAACGCATAAGCTACTCTTTCGTTTCCGACCCCGAGGGAGCGTTGAAAAACGGAGAGAAAAATCATGAAACGCGTGTTGTTTCCGGTGCTTGCCGGTGCCCTGCTCACCATCTCGGGCGCGGCTTTCGCCGATACGCCTGTCCAGGCGGTGGCCGACTTGAACGTCCGCGCCGGCCCCGGTCCGCAATATCCGGTCATCGGTGTGCTGGCGGCCGGCCAGTCGGCCACGCTTCGCGGCTGCATCGAAGGCAGCAAGTGGTGCACGATTGCCGAAGCCGGCGGCAAGGGCTGGGTCTATTCCGATTATGTGACGGGCGATTTCGGCGGCAGCCGCGTCGTCGTGACCCGCCGCCCGGCCGATGCCGGCATCGCGCTTGTGGCGCCGCCGACCGACGACGTCTACACCAACGACACCTACACGGGCGCCATCGTCTCCAACGGCGACGCCATCGAGTCGATCGGCAGGCCGCCGGCCGAGGTCGGCACCTATGTCACCACGCACCGGGTCGATCCGGTCTATCTCGACGGCGAGGTGGTGACAGGCGCCACGCTGCCCGACACGGTCGAGCTGCGCGAGATCCCCGACTACCAGTATCGTTATGTCTATGTGAACAACCAGCCGGCGCTGGTCGACCCCGGCACACGGCGCATCGTCTATGTGATGCGCTGATCGGCCTTTATCATTGTCGCAAGAGCGGCCGCCGGCGATGGCGGCCGTTTTGCTTGCGTGCTGACCGAAACTCAGGCGGCTTGCATCTGCTCGATCGACGCGATTTCGGCCTTCTTTGCCTCGCCTTCCACCGCGAGATCGTAGCTGGCCTGCATGTTCGTCCAGAACCGGGGCGTCGTGCCGAAGAACTTCGCAAGGCGAAGCGCCGTATCTGGTGTTACGGGCGTGGTTTCGCTCACCAGGCGCTCGATGCGCGTGCGGGGAACATGCAGCTTCTTGGCCAGCGTATATGGTTTCAGCCCAAGCGGGACCAGATACTCCTCGCGGAGAATTTCGCCCGGATGGATCGGCGCGAAGATGCCGGTAGCCATCTTCATTTCCTTTCTGGTTGCGGGCGTGGACCCGGGCTTCGTCATTCCAGGGCGGAGCAGGAGCGAAGCTCCGTCGCGAAGACCCTGGAATGCGCTTGAAGCGATCCATTCAGCCCGGAACTTGATGACGTAATTGCACGGTAACCACCGATCCCATAGATCATGCGACCCGAAAGCTTTCGGCAGGGGAGCCGCGTGACGATCGAAAATGCCGCCTTCGAGCGCTATCGCCGCTCGCCGAACGAAAAGACCACCTTGCTCCGCCTGCTCTTCGGGACGGCAATCGTTATCGCCTTCTGGATGGCAATGACGGCTCTGGTGCTGTTTGCCGGCACCTACGTCTACATCGTCTGGCGCCTGCCCGGCCCCTCGACCGGCCGCTACATGCAGGACTTCCTGGCATCGCCCACCGGCATCCTGAGCGCGCTGACCTCGTTTGCCGGCATCTGGATCGGGCTCTGGGTGGCGATGCGCTTCGTGCATGGCGAGCCGCTGGCGGCCCTTTTCGGCGTCACGCGCCGGGTTGCGGGCGGGGATTTCCTCAAGGGCCTGGTCGCTGTGCTGATCACCTCGCTCTTTTCCGAGGTGCTGCTCTATTGGCTGCAGCCGGAGATCGCACGCGGACCGATCGCCCTTTCGTCCTGGCTGCTCTTCCTGGCGCCGATCGTGCTGCTCGCCTTCCTGCAGACCTCGTCGGAGGAAATGCTGTTTCGCGGCTATCTGTTGCGCGGCCTCGCCTGCCGCTTCAGGAGCCCGCTCGTCTGGGCACTGCTGCCGGGGCTGCTGTTCACGTCGCTGCACTGGAATTCGGCCTCGACTTTGGCCATCAATGCCTGCGTGCTGGTCTCGATCGGCACCTTTGCCCTGCTGCTCACGCTGCTCGTCTATGTCACCGGCAATCTCGGCGCCGGTTTCGGCGCCCATCTCGGCAACAACCTGACCGGCTTCCTGCTGATCTCGCACCAGGAAGGCTATAATGGCTTTGCCCTGCTCAACGCCAAGCCGCTCGAAGGCCCCGGCTGGACCAATCTGGACGCCGTCCTCATCGCCGCGATCGGCATCGTCAGCACGCTTTTGACGATGCTGCTGCTTTTGCATCGGCGTTCGCCGCTGCGGGTCGGAGCGAGCAGTCAAAGCCCGCTGTGAGGTGTTCTCGAATCACAGCGTTTTGGCCCGGATTCCACCATTGTTTTTTGATGCATGTCGTTGCCGCAAAACCGCTGCGCACTTTTGCGCGACATGCATCAGCCTTGACTCCGCGGCGGATTTCCTGTCTAGAGCCGCTGAATTCCGCGACGAGTTTCTTTCGCGAAAGCCGACCAGGACGCCGAAGCCTCTTTGAGGCGGGTGCTGTAAAAGAGATCCTGGAGGCCAACACCCGGCAGCGCAATGCGCCCCCGGGTGCTTTTTGGCTTTGCGCTTTTGCTTGGCGACTTGCTGCGCACGCACTACCTCTCGGGCATCCGCAGGTGCCAGGGAAAAGGAAGAAGAATGTTTGAATCACTCCAGGAACGCCTTGGTTCGATCCTGAACGGCCTGACCGGCCGCGGCGCGTTGTCCGAGGCGGATGTCTCGGCGGCGCTGCGCGAGGTGCGCCGTGCGTTGCTCGAGGCCGACGTCGCGCTCGAAGTGGTTCGCTCCTTCACCGACAAGGTCCGCGAGAAAGCGGTCGGCGCCGCGGTGCTGAAGTCGATCAAGCCTGGGCAGATGGTCGTCAAGATCGTCCATGACGAGCTGGTCGACATGCTCGGCGCCGAAGGCGTCGCCATCGACCTCAACGCGCCGGCGCCCGTCGTCGTCATGATGGTCGGCCTGCAGGGCTCCGGCAAGACGACCACCTCGGCCAAGATCGCCAAGCGGCTGACCGAGCGTCAGAACAAGAAGGTCCTGATGGCCTCGCTCGACACGCGGCGTCCCGCCGCGCAGGAGCAGCTGCGCCAGCTCGGCGAGCAGACCAAGGTCGCGACGTTGCCGATCATCGCCGGCCAGAGCCCGGTCGACATCGCCAAACGCGCCGTGCAGGCGGCAAAACTCGGCGGCCACGACGTCGTCATCCTCGATACTGCAGGCCGCACCCATATCGACGAGCCGCTGATGGTCGAGATGGCCGACATCAAGAAGGTGTCGAGCCCGCACGAGATCCTGCTGGTCGCCGACTCGCTGACCGGCCAGGACGCCGTCAATCTGGCGAAAAGCTTCGACGAACGCGTCGGCATCACCGGCCTTGTGCTCACCCGCATGGACGGCGACGGCCGTGGCGGCGCCGCACTTTCGATGCGCGCCGTCACCGGCAAGCCGATCAAGCTCATCGGCACCGGCGAAAAGATGGACGGGTTGGAGGAATTCCACCCCAAGCGCATCGCCGACCGCATCCTCGGCATGGGCGACATCGTCTCGCTCGTCGAGAAGGCCGCCGAGACCATCGACGCCGAGCAGGCGGCGGCGATGGCCAGGAAGATGCAGTCGGGCAAGTTCGACCTGAACGACCTCGCCCAGCAGCTTCAGCAGATGTCGAAGATGGGTGGCATGGGCGGCATCATGGGCATGATGCCCGGCATGGGCAAGATGAAGGACCAGCTGGCCGCCGCCGGCCTCGACGACAAGATGTTCGGCCGCCAGCTCGCCATCATCTCCTCGATGACCAAGGCCGAGCGCGCCAACCCGGACCTTCTCAAGCATTCGCGCAAGAAGCGCATCGCCGCCGGCTCCGGCACCGACGCGGCCGAGATCAACAAGCTCTTGAAGATGCATCGCGGCATGGCCGACATGATGAAGGCGATGGGCGGCAAGGGCAAAGGCGGCGGCCTCATGCGCGGCATGATGGGCGGCCTCGCCTCGAAAATGGGCCTTGGCGGCATGATGCCCGGCGGCGGCATGCCCGATCTTTCCAAGATGGATCCCAAGCAGCTCGAGGCCTTGCAGAAGCAGGCGCAGGCCGCCGGTCTCGGCAAGGGCTTGCCCGGCGGGCTTCCTGGTGGCGGCGGACTGCCGGGCCTGCCCGGCGGCATGAAGCTTCCGGGTCTTCCGGGTCTCGGCGGCGGTGGACTGCCCGGCCTTGGGAAAAAGAAATGAGGGGGCGATGAACGAGGAGAAAGACATGGCCGACGCACGCGCCATCCTGGCTGGCTATCGCGCTTCGATCGACAACATCGACGCCGCCCTCATCCATATGCTCGCCGAGCGCTTCCGCTGCACCAAGGCGGTCGGCGTCCTGAAGGCAGAGCATGGCCTGCCGCCGGCCGACCCGGCGCGCGAGCAGCAGCAGATCGCCCGTCTTCGCCAGCTGGCGCATGACGCGCATCTCGACCCCGATTTCGCGGAGAAATTCCTCAACTTCGTCGTCCGCGAAGTGATCCGGCACCACGAACAGATCGCCGCTGCGAACGGCGTGACGAAAACAGGCTGAGACATCTCAGTTGAAATCCAATCAAACCAAATCAGAGCTTTTAGGAGAAAAGAAATGGCACTGAAGATCAGACTGGCCCGTGCGGGCTCGAAGAAGCGTCCCTACTACCACGTCGTCGTCGCCGACGCCCGTTCGCCGCGCGACGGCCGTTTCATCGAGTCGCTGGGCTCGTGGAACCCGCTGCTGCCGAAGGACGGCGAACGCGTCAAGGTCGACGCCGAGCGCGTCAAGCATTGGCTGTCGCACGGCGCCCAGCCGACGGACCGCGTGCTGCGCTTCCTCGACGAGGCCGGTCTCGCCAAGCGCGAAGCCCGCTCGAACCCGAACAAGGCCCTGCCCGGCAAGAAGGCGCAGGAACGCGCCGCCCTGCTGAAGAAGGCCCAGGAAGATGCAGCCGCTGCCGCGGCGACCGCCGCGCCGGCCGAGGCTGAGGCCGCGACCGCCGAGTAATCACGGCCTTTCGCTTACAAAACAGCGGACCTAAAAGCATGTCTCCTGAAAGTGGGCCCGGTTTCGGGACAAAGACATGCTTAGAATCAAAACTTAAAGCAGGTCGCGTGAATCCCTTTTCACGCGACCTGCTTTAACCCCGCCGTTTTCGTTTGGTCCGCCTGATGTCTCAATAGCCGGACGGGCAGCGCGCCACATAGACGCGCCCGTAGCGGTCGCGATAGCGGCACTGGCCGCTTTCGCTGGCATGACCGATCAGCGCACCGGCGACTGCGCCGACCGCGCCGCCGACTACCGCACCCTGCACCGGATCATTTGCCACCGCGGCACCGACCGCCGCGCCGCCCAGACCACCGATCGCAGCGCCCTTTTCCGTTTGCGAACAGGCGCCCAAGGCCATGGTCAGCACCAGAATGGTAATTGCTTTCTTCATTGCTGTTCCTCTCTCAAGCGCCGTCCTCGCCGCCATGGCCTAAACTCACGAACAGCTGAATTGATCCCGGCGAGGATGAAAATTGGCCGGCTACGTGCCGGCCGGATTTATGGTTCTGGACGCCAACCCATTGAAACCTTGCGGTTTTCACCGCTCGGCGAGACGCCTCAAATTGCCGAGTCCGGCCTCGAAATCCTTGCCGATCAGCGTGTCGAAATTCATGAACAGGCCCATCAGCTTGGCGACAAAGGGCCTCGCGCCGCGCATCGCCCAGATGACGGTCGTGCCCTCGCCGGACGGCGAAAGCGAGAAATCGACGGTGTTGTTGGCCCTGAACGGCTTCTCGAAGTCGAGCTTCAGCGCGACCAGCGACGACGGCACCGAATTTGTGATCTCCATGCGGCCCTTGCCGGCCTTGGAATTGCCTTCCCAGGCATAGGCCGCGCCCTTGCCGCTTTCAGCGCCGGACAAAGTGCGCTTCATGCCGGGGTCGAGTTTTTCGTAGGGCGACCATTCCGGCCAGCGCCTGAAATCGTCGATCAGCGGGAAGATCGTCTCGGCCGGCGCCTTGATGCTGATCGAGCGCGTAACGACGAAATCGTTCGGCCGGGTCGCGGCGTAGATCAGCATGGCGGCGATGATGACGACGAGGAGGATGAGGATGATGGCAAACATGTCTTGTCCTCCCTTACCGCGAGAACGGGATCAAAGCGCGCACCCTTGCGTCGCGCAGATAAAGCCCGCCCCACAGGATAATGCCGAGATAGACGCCGAACAGCGTGTGCGAGAACAGCGGGTTGCCGATCCGCACATGGGTCGAAATCGCGCCGCCCATATAGGCGGTGAGCAGGATGGCGCCGAGCACCGAGCTGCGCGGCAGCGCATAGAGTGCCGTCGAGATCAGCCCGATGACGCCGAGCAGCCGCGCGACATTGGCGTCGGCCGGCCAGCCTAGCTCCGTCATCGTCTGGGTGACGATATCCAGGGGCGGCAGCTTGATGACGCCGTCGAAGATCATGAACAGGACGACGACGGCGCTGAGCGCGCGCCCGGCCCACAAAGCGCCTCTTGAAGCAGGCGCGGCTTCGGAAATGCTCATGGATGTTCCCTCCAAGGTTTCGAATGCCGGCCATTTGCCGGTTTCGATCCAAGGACGGGGGAACATGCCGCGATCCTACACGCCTTCGTCATACTCGGGCTTGACCCGAGTATCCATGCCGTGAGGTCGAACGAAGAATGCAGCGTTCTAGAATGAAGCTCCAGCCAGACGATCCTAATTTCTGGTCCGACTGCGCCCGGGACCAACATCACGGCATGGATTCTAGGGTCTGCGCGCGTCGCTTCGCTCCTTGCTCCGCCCTGGGATGACGAAGTTGCCTGTGGTCACGAAAAATAGAACTTGTCGGCCGCGATCATCTTCGGCGGCGTCTCGTCCAGCGCCTCGAACACGGAGATCTCGCAGACGCGGCAGAGGCCGTCGAGCGCCAAGTCGTTGGCCTCGACGCCGAACGGATCCTCGAGCTCTTCCGACAGCGCGTCGAGGCCGAAGAACGTGTAGGCGATCAGCGCCGTGAACAGCGGCGTCGCCCAGCCCGTGGTCGAGATCAGCCCGATCGGCAGGAGCAGGCAGACGACATAGGCGGTGCGATGCACCAGGAGCGTATAGGCGAAGGGCAGAGGCGTGCCGGCGATCCGCTCGCAGCCGGCCTGGATGGCGGCGATCGCGGCCAGCCTTTCATCGAGGATGCGGAAGCCGATCGGGTCGAGCGCGCCCGCCTCGCGCCGCGCATTGGCGCGCCGGCCCATGCGGCGGACCATGTCGTCGGCCGGGTTGGTGCGGGCGGCTGCCTTGTCCACCTCGTCGCCGATGAAGGCGCGGGCGTCCTCTCTGCTGTCGATTTTGCGCAATTGCCCGCGCAGCAGGTGGCAGAAGGCAAGCGCGTCCATCAGCAGCGCCCGCTGCTCCGTCCGGTCGCCGATCAGGCTGGTGGTGGCGCGCGCCAGGTTGCGGATCTCGAAAACCAGCGCGCCCCAGAGCTTGCGCGCCTCCCACCAGCGGTCGTAGGCGGCGTTGTTGCGGAACGACAGGTAGATCGACAGCGTCACGCCAACGAGCCCGAAAGGCGTGATGTTGAAGGCGCTGAGGTCGAGATGGAATTGCCGCGCCAGAAGCAGGACGACCGCCGAATAGATGGCGAAGCCGAAAATCTGCGGCAGGATGCGCGGCACCACCGAGCCGCGCATGATGAAGAACAGCTGCAGGAATGTCGGGCGCGGGCGGACGATCATGTGGGAGACCTTTGCGAACCGTTATGTCTCTACGGCGATAACGAGCCTGCGGCTCAGCCGCCAGCGACATCGCCATGTCGTCCACGCGGCTGCAGGCCGGGCTGTTGACGTTTCAGCCGAGACTGCGGAGAACGTCGCCCGGAGCAATTCCAGGAAGAGTGCGTGTCCGGAATTGCGTCAGGACAAGAAAACAGCGCCACGCGCATCCCGGGGAAGGAAAACATGAGCGGCGAGACGGACCTGCAAAAGCTGCTGGCATCGATGACGCCGCGGCTCTACCCGGAAGTCTATGTCTTCGCGACCTTGCCGCCCGGCGCACCCTTGCCGGAGGGCCTGGAGCCGGTCATGCGCTTCATCGAGCGCGAAGGCGCGACGCTGATCCTGGCCGAGAGCCAGGCGAAAGCGGCCGGCCTCGCCGGCACGTTCCGCTGCCGGATGATCACGCTCGACATCCATTCCTCGCTGGAAGCCGTCGGCTTCCTCGCCGCCATCACGACGCGGCTGGCGGCGGCCGGCATGGGCGTCAATCCGGTCTCGGCCTTCTATCACGACCATCTGTTCGTGCCGGCCGAGCGGGCGGAGGAGGCGCTGACCATCTTGCGGAAGCTGGCGGCGGGCAGCGCTGCCTGAACTCAGCGCCTGAGCACATAAAGGATATCCGGCAGGCCTTCCTCGTTGGCCGAGCCGTCGCCGAAGGCTTCGGCGCGAAAACCGTGGCGTTCGTAGAAGCGCCGCGCGCCGGTATTGGCCTGGAAGCAATGGAGCTTGACTACAGGCGTGCCGGCGGTGGCTTGGGCAAGCAGCCGGCTGCCGACGCCTTGCCCTGTCCAGGCCGGATCGAGATAGAGCTGCTCGACCCATTCGCCGCTGACGGCGATGAAGCCGACGATCCGGCCGCTGGTTTCGGCGACCGCCACCTGCTGACTGGGCATCAGGATGTCGCGGATGAAGGACAGGTGCTCCTCCGGCGTATGCAGCACCGGCATCCAGTCGAAGACATTGAGCGAAGCGCGCATCACCGTCGCGATGGCGGCGGCGTCGGAAGCCGTGGCTGGGCGCAGGACGACATCAGCAGGCTGAACGCCAATCATGAAATACACTCTACCTGAAACGGCACTGCTCCAGGGGAATGCCAGCGTCTCACTCCGCTGGAGCACCCCTCATCCGTCTCGGCGCTGCGCGCCGATCCACCTTCTCCCACAAGGGGAGAAGGAAGAAGCGCACCCGGCCGAAGGCCGAGCCCGCGACTGCGGGCCGCCGGCTTTCCGGCGCCCCCGCGCAGGGCCAGCCGCGGCAGCGGCGATACGGCCCGTGAGCGAGAACAAACAACCAAAGGCCGAGCCCGCGACCGCGGGCCGCCGGTCGTCCGGCGCCCCCGCGGAGGGCCCGCCGCGGCAGCGGCGATACGGCCCGTGAGCGAAAACAAAACGGCCCGAAGGCCGAGCCTGCGACCGCAGGCCGCCGATCGTTCGGCGCGCCCGCGCGGGGCCAGCCGCGATAGCGGCGATACGGCCCGTGAGCGAAAGCAAACTGCCGTCAGGCCGCCTTCTTCTTCGGCTGGATCAGGCCGCGTTCGACCAGGAGCTCGGCGATCTGCACGGCGTTCAGCGCCGCGCCCTTGCGCAGATTGTCGGAAACGACCCACATCGACAGGCCGTTGTCGACGGTCGAATCCTCGCGGATGCGCGAGATGAACGTGGCGTCCTCGCCGGCCGATTCCAGCGGCGTGATGTAGCCGCCGTTCTCGCGCTTATCGAGCACCTGGCAGCCGGGCGCCTCGCGCAGGATGTCGCGCGCCTCATCCGCCGTGATCGGCTTTTCGAACTCGATGTTGACCGCTTCCGAATGGCCGATGAACACCGGCACCCGCACGCAGGTCGCCGTCAGCTTGATCTTGGGGTCGAGCATCTTCTTGGTCTCGGCGACCATCTTCCACTCTTCCTTGGTGAAGCCGTCGTCGAGGAAGACGTCGATATGCGGGATGACGTTGAAGGCGATGCGCTTGGTGAACTTCTTGACGTCAACCTGGTCGGCGACGAAGACCGCGCGGGTCTGCGTGAAGAGCTCGTCCATGCCTTCCTTGCCGGCGCCCGACACCGACTGGTAGGTGGCGACGACGACGCGCTTGATGGTGGCGGCGTCATGCAGTGGCTTCAGCGCCACGACCAGCTGCGCGGTCGAGCAGTTCGGATTGGCGATGATGTTCTTGCGGGTAAACAGCGAGATCGCGTCCGGGTTCACTTCCGGCACGATCAGCGGCACGTCCTGGTCGTAGCGGAAGGCCGACGAATTATCGATGACGACGCAGCCCTGCTTGCCGATCTTCGGCGACCATTCCTTCGACACATTGCCGCCCGCCGACATGACGCAGATGTCGGTGTCGGAAAAATCGTACTGGTCGAGCGCCTTGACCTTCAGCGTGCGGTCGCCGAAGGACACTTCCGTGCCCTGGCTGCGCCGCGACGCCAGCGCCACCACTTCGCTCACCGGAAAGCCGCGCTCGTCCAGAATGTTGAGCATTTCGCGGCCCACATTGCCCGTGGCGCCGACTACCGCAACCTTGAAACTCATCTGATATCTCCTGTCCCTCTCCGCTTGGCTGTTGTTGGAGAAAACCCGCTGGCCTGGTGCGGGTTTCGTCCCCCGGGCCGGACCCGGGAGAGGGTGGTTAGGCCAAGGGAATCACACCGTTTTGGTGGTGGTTTTGCCGGTTTTCTTGGCCAAGAATGGGGTTTTGCTGGAACGGACGGACGCGCCGACGCGCCCGGCCCAATGGTTCGCATTGAGGCTGGGGGCATCGAATGCAAGAAGAGCCATCAAAAGGCCGCGCATCGAAAAACGATCCCGTTCGACGCGGGCTTTTACGCGGTTTGGGAAAAGAGTCAATCGGCGGGACCTTCCCTTCTCCCCCTGTGGGAGAAGGTGGATCGGCGCGTCAGCGCCGAGACGGATGAGGGGTGTTCCAGCGGAGTGAGACGCTGGCTTTCCCTGGAGCACCCCTCATCCGGCCGCTTCGCGGCCACCTTCTCCCACAAGGGGAGAAGGAAAGGCGGTGCCGCCTGCTCTGTACAATGACGGCCGCAAGAAGTACGAACGCCCAAATTTCGTTTGGCCGGCGCAGTGCCGGTCCGTGCTCGACCACGAGCGCAGAACTCCGAATTCCGAAAGAACAAGATGTCCAGTTTCGAAACCATCGTGCCTGCGCTCGCAGAGGCGCTGGAAAAGCGCGGTTATGTGGCGCTGACGCCGGTCCAGAAGGCGGTGCTGGAGCCTGAGCTCGGCGAGGCCGATGCGCTGGTGTCGGCGCAGACCGGTTCCGGCAAGACCGTCGCCTTCGGCCTTGCCGTGGCGCCGACCCTGCTTGGCGGCGCCGAGCGTTTCGCCGCTGCCGGCGCGCCGCTGGGACTGGTCGTGGCGCCGACGCGCGAGCTGGCGCTGCAGGTGCGGCGCGAGCTGGAATGGCTCTATGAGCTGACCGGCGCGCATATTGCTTCCTGCGTCGGCGGCATGGACATGCGCACCGAGCGGCGCGCGCTGGAGCGCGGCGCCCACATCGTCGTCGGCACGCCCGGCCGGCTGCGCGACCACATCACGCGCGGCGCGCTCGACATGTCGGCGCTGAAGGCGGTGGTGCTGGACGAGGCCGACGAGATGCTCGACCTCGGTTTCCGCGAGGACCTCGAATTCATCCTCGATGCCGCGCCCGCCGAACGTCGTACGCTGATGTTTTCCGCCACCGTGCCGCGCTCCATCGCCACGCTGGCGCAGGGCTATCAGCGCGACGCCGTGCGCATTACGGCCGGCGGCGAGGAGAAGCAGCATCTCGACATCGAGTATCGGGCGCTTTCGGTCGCGCCTGCCGATCGCGAGAACGCCATCATCAATGTGCTGCGCTATTACGAGGCGGCGAATGCGATGGTGTTCTGCAACACGCGCGCCGCCGTCAACCATCTCACCGCGCGCTTCAACAACCGCAATTTTTCCGTCGTGGCGCTGTCCGGCGAGCTCAGCCAGAACGAGCGCAGCCACGCGCTGCAGGCGATGCGCGACGGCCGCGCCAGGGTCTGCATCGCCACGGACGTCGCCGCGCGCGGCATCGACCTGCCCAATCTCGAGCTGGTCATCCATGCCGACCTGCCGAGCAACCCGGAGACGCTGCTGCACCGCAGCGGCCGCACCGGACGCGCCGGGCGCAAGGGCGTCAGCGCACTGATCGTGCCGGGCAATGCCCGTCGGCGCACCGAGCGGCTGCTCGCCAATGCAGGCCTGACCGCGACCTGGGCGAGCCCGCCGTCGGCCGACGAGGTGCTGAGGCGGGATGACGAGCGCATCCTGGCCGATCCGTCCTTCAGCGAGGCGGTGAAGGACGAGGAGCGCGACTTTACCACGGCGCTTCTCGAACGGCATGGCGCCGAGCTGGTGGCGGCCGCCTTCGTGCGGCTTTGCCGGGGCAGCCGGTCGGCGCCCGAGGACCTGATCGATGTCGGCCCGTTCGCGCCGTCAAAGGAGAAGTTTGCGCGCCAGGAGGAAGCCCCCAGCCGCCGCGACGATTTCGGCGACAGCGTCTGGTTCTCGCTCTCGGTCGGCCGCCGGCAGAATGCCGAGCCGCGCTGGCTGATCCCGATGCTGTGCCGCACCGCCGGCATGTCCAAGCGCGAGATCGGCGCCATCAAGATGCAGCCGGAAGAAACCTTCGTGCAGATCGCCGCCGACTGGGCCGACCGGTTCGTCGCCGCGATCGGCCCCGACCGCAAGCTGCAGGGCAACATCGTGGTCAGGCGCATCGACGGCGCGCCGGACCTGTCGCGGGCCGGCTACCAGCCGCCGAAGCCGGACAAGAAGCCGCATCGCGGCAGGGGCGCTTTCGATCAGAATGCGGGCGGATTCGAGAAGCGGGCGCCAGGCGAGCGGCAGCCTGGCGGGGCGCCGGGCTCAAAATCCTGGGCGAAGAAGCCGGCAAAGGCGAAGTTCGACAAGCCGAAATTCGATGGGCCGAAATTCGATGGGCCTGCAAAGCGCAAGAAGCAGAAGAAGCGGCCAGCGTAGGATCGCGACGGAAGCTGGAAGCCGACCCGCGGCGAGCGCCGGGCAAATCGCCAACCTCGGAGATTGACCGAAGCGTCGCTCCCTTCGTCATCCACGGGCGGAGCACAGAGCGAAGCGACGCAGCGCAGACCATAGAATGACGAAGGCGTGGGATGCGCGATGGCCCCCGATGGGATGGTCGCCCCCCGCCAAATCGCAGACGCGGCAAGTGTGAGCACCTGGGTGCAGCCAGTGCCCGCCACCATCCGTGACAGATCAGCCAAGGAACTTGGCGATGATGGCGTCGCCCATTTCGGTGGTGCCGACCTCGGTCATGCCCGGGGAAGAAATATCCTTGGTGCGCAGGCCGTCGTCGAGCACGGCCGCGATCGCCGCTTCCAGCCGGTCGGCCTCGGCGACCATGCCGAAGGAATAGCGCAGGCACATGGCGAAGGACGCGATCATGGCGATCGGGTTGGCGATGCCCTTGCCGGCGATGTCGGGCGCCGAGCCGTGCACCGGCTCGTAGAGCGCCTTGCGCTTCTTGGACTTGGGATCCGGCGCGCCGAGCGAGGCCGACGGCAGCATGCCGATCGAGCCGGTCAGCATGGCGGCAATGTCGGAGAGCATGTCGCCGAACAGATTGTCGGTGACGATGACGTCGAACTGCTTCGGCCAGCGCACCAGCTGCATGCCACCGGCATCGGCCAGCATGTGGTCGAGCTTGACGTCAGAATAGCGCGCCTTGTGCGTCTGGCTGACCACCTCGTTCCACAGCACGCCCGACTTCATGACGTTGCGCTTTTCCATCGAGGTGACGTGGTTCTTGCGCGTGCGCGCCAGCTCGAAGGCGACGCCCGAAATGCGCTCGATCTCGAACGTGTCGTAGACCTGGGTGTCGATGCCGCGCTTCTGGCCGTTGCCGAGGTCGATGATCTGCTTGGGCTCGCCGAAATAGACGCCGCCGGTGAGCTCGCGCACGATCAATATGTCGAGGCCTTCGACCACCTCCTGCTTGAGCGAGGAAGAGGCGGCCAGCGCCGGGTAGCAGATCGCGGGCCTGAGGTTGGCGAACAGTTCCATGTCCTTGCGCAGCCTGAGCAGGCCGGCCTCGGGGCGCACCTCATAAGGCACGGCATCCCATTTCGGGCCGCCGACGGCGCCGAACAGCACCGCATCCGCCGCCATCGCCTTTGCCATGTCGGCATCGGAGATCGCCGCGCCATGCGCGTCGTAGGCGCAGCCGCCGACCAGCCCCTCGTCGGTGGCAAAGCTGCTGCCGAGCTTGTCGTTCATGGCCGCAATCAGCTTCTTCACCTCGGCCATGGCCTCTGGGCCGATGCCGTCGCCGGCGAGCAGGAAGAGATTTTTCGAAGCCATGGAGAACCGTCCCGGGAGAGAAATTGAACCGGCGCCTTGCTAAACGCCAAGCGGGCTGTGCGCAAGGGGACGAGCGCTGCGAACCGCCGATCGCCGTGATCCTTCGCGCCCCCCTCTGGCCTGCCGGCCATCTCCCCCTTTTGGGGGGAGATCAGGCTTCACGCCGGCTTTCGCCAATCTCGAACCTTGCAGGAATGCGCGAGGCGCCGAAACGGCCAATCTCCCCCCACGAGGGGGAGATGCCCGGCAGGGCAGAGGGGGGCGCTGTCCCGCCGGCATCTCGCAAGAACCCGTGGGCGCCTACCGATGCGACAGAATATTCACCAGCCTGCCGAACGGGTCGCGCACATAGAAGCGCCGCACGCCCCAGGGCTCGTCGGCCGGACCGTATTCGACAGCGAAGCCAGCCTTCCTCATACTCGCGAGCGTCGCGTCGACATCGTCGACCTCGATCGAAATATCCGGCACCGGCGTGCCCGAGCCGCCCTCGGCCATGAAGCTCACCTGCACTTGCATCCGTTCGTCGGAGCCATAGGTGGCGATCCAGCCTTGATCCATGAGGATGTCGAGGCCAAGCACGTCCTGATAGAAGCGCTTCGCCGCCGCGATGTCCTTGGTGGCGATGTTGGCCACGATGCGCCGGACCGTCATCGCCCCAAGCCCCCTATGCCGTGCGCCTGAGCGCGGTGACCTCGATCTCGATCTTCATCTCCGGCTTGTTGAGCTGGCACACGATCATTGTCGCGGCAGGACGAATGTCGCCGAACGCTTCGCCCAGGATCGGGAAGACCACGTCAACATAGGCCTGGTCGGTGATGTAGTAGTGCGCCCGCACCACGTCGGCCATGTCGAAGCCGCCCTCGGCCAGCGCCTTGGCGATGGTGGCCAGGCAGTTGCGCGTCTGCGCCTCGACCGTGTCGGGCATGGTCATGGTGGCATAGTCGTAGCCGGTCGTGCCGGAGACGAAGCACCAGTCGCCCTGCACCACCGCGCGCGAATAGCCGGCGGTTTTCTCGAAGGGGGAGCCTGTGGAGATGAGCTTGCGCATGGGGAGCCTCGCTTTGGGTTTGTCGGCCTGCATCTAGCAAAAGAGGCGCGTCTGGTCGTGGGCCAAGCAACGCGGAGCATTGTCACGAAGGCAAGCACCAGCCTTGGAGATTAGCGGCGACCGTCCCTCCCTTCGTCATTCCAGGGCGGAGCAAGGAGCGAAGCGACGCGCGCAGACCCTGGAATCCATGCCGTTACGCCGAAGCACCGCCAGCGGTGCAGAATTTTGCACCGCCCCACTCTATGGCAACGGTCACGGCATGGATTCCAGGGTCTGCGCTCCGCTGCGCGTCGCTCCGCCCGTGGATGACGAACCCGCGATGGCAGCGTCAGAGCCGAACCTTAATTCCCCGACCCCTGCGCGTCGTCAAAGGCCTTCTTGATGTCAGCCGGCCAGTCCTTCAGCGGCGGCCAGGCCTGCGGCTGGTCATTGTCGCCGCGGCGGGCGAAATAGACTTTCTGCTTGGCCGGGTCGATGGCCATGAAGCCGTCATTGCCGCCGCAATCATGCGGCACGCAGCCGGTGGCATAGAAGGCGCCCGACGCTGTCTTTTCGGTGCCGCCGCCGACGAGCAGGCTGGTTGCCATGTCGGGCATGTCGTTGCCGAGCAGCGCCTGGCCGGCCTTGTAGACGGCCTCGTTGTGGAAGGCGTCGATGATGTTGTCCAATTTCGACGGATCGACGTCCTTCCAGTCGGTGCCCGGTTCCGGCGTATAGGTCAGATTGCCGGAGGTCGTCAGCCCTTCCGTGGGCGACCACTGCAGCGCCGGCCTCGTCTCTCCCGGCAACAGATAGGGCACGAAATAGATGGCGCTGTCGGAGACAGCGGCCGGCGGCGCGCCGCATTCGTCCTGTTCGACCGTGGTGGTCTGGATCGCACCGTCCTTCGGCTTCCAGACGATGACCTTGGCCGGGCCGCATTGATTGCCGCCGTCGCCGACATCGACCAGCGCCACGTTGACGTCGCCGATCTTGACGATCTTGTCGAAGAAGACGTCGTAATTGCTGGCCAGCTGCTTGCCGTCATAGGCAAGCACCTTCTCGCCATCCTGATCCGGCTGCGTGATGGTGAGCTGGCCGCCTTCGAAGGGGATGGGCGCCTGCTTGTCCTCATCCGACGCGGCCTGGTCGGTCGCGCCTTGATCGGCCGCCGGCTGGTCGGCCATGGCGGGCGCCGCCTGCGTGGCCGGCGTGGTAGTCTGCGCATTGGCGCAGACCGTGGCAAGAAGGATTATTGCCGCCGAAGCGCTGGCGGAGGCCAGAAGCGAGCGTGTCATGACTGTCCCTCCATTCAGCCGCCACGAACCCGGCCTGCGATGGCCGGGGCCTATCGATTTAAAGCCGTGCCGCCCAGAGACTGTTTCGAAATTCGCTCTGGCGAGTCATATGGTGGTGGTTTCGAGAACCGTAGCGCAGCGGACATTTGGTCCGTGAGCAACGGAAGCGCAGAAACCGCCATCAGATGGCCGCCGGAGTAGAATTTCCAAACGGTCTCTCAGGCCCAGGGGCGCTGCTCGGCATTCTTCTTCTCGAAGGACGCGATGGCGCCGGCCTTTTCCATGGTCAGGCCGATATCGTCGAGGCCGTTCAAGAGGCAATGGCGCTTGAAGTCGTCGAGGTCGAAATTGACCACGCCGCCATCCGGCCCACGGATTTCCTTGGCTTCGAGGTCGATCGACAGCGTCGCGTTGGAGCCGCGCGAGGCGTCGTCCATCAGCTTGTCGAGGTCTTCCAGGCTGACCGTGATCGGCAGGATGCCGTTCTTGAAGCAGTTGTTGTAGAAGATGTCGGCGAACGAGGTCGAGATCACGCAGCGGATGCCGAAATCGAGCAGCGCCCAGGGCGCATGCTCGCGGCTCGAGCCGCACCCGAAATTGTCGCCGGCGACCAGGATCTGCGCCTTGCGGTAGGCCGGCTTGTTGAGCACGAAATCCGGGTTCTCCGAACCGTCCTCGTTGTAGCGCATCTCGGCGAACAGGCCGGTGCCGAGCCCGGTGCGCTTGATCGTCTTGAGATAATCCTTCGGGATGATCATGTCGGTGTCGACATTGACGATCGGCATGGGCGCGGCGACGCCGGTGAGCTTGGTGAATTTGTCCATGATCCTTGGCCGTCTTCTTCTGGCTGCGGGGAGTTTTGCGGGACGGTTTACACAAAGCCGGAGGCAAATGAAAGGCAACTGTTCGTGCGCTGCCCTTGGGCAATGGCGGCATGGCACGCGAACCTGAGCTGGAGCGCTCCAAAAACGGCTTCGAAATCCTGCCCGGCTGGTGCAGTCTGCGTCCATGGCCGATGCTTCCAAAGTCCTTTACGCGAGCGAGCCCGCGCTCGATGTCGCCGAATTCCGCCGCGTGCTGGTTGAATCCGGCCTCGGCAAGGTAAGGCCCGTCGACGACGAGGCCCGGCTGCTAACCATGCTGGACAACGCCAATCTGGTGCTGACCGCCCGGCTCGACCGCCCGGACAGGCAACTGGTCGGCGTCGCGCGCGGCATGACCGACTTTTCCTGGGTCTGCTACGTTTCCGACCTCGCCGTCTCGAAAGCGGCGCAAGGGCTCGGCGTCGGAAAGGGCCTGATGGACGCGGTGCAACAACAGCTTGGCCCTTCGGTCGCCGTCAGCCTGATCTCGATGCCCGACGCCGTCGGCTTCTACGAACGCATCGGCATGACGCGCATGACCGACGCTTTCTGGTTCTCCCGCAAAAGCTGACCTGAACCGCACCGATATCGGAGCCGACTCCTGCCTGGAACCGGCGAGCCAGGTCGACCCCCACTCCGTCGAGCTTCGCTCGACACCTCTCCCCCGGTCGACGGGGGAGAGGAAAGGTGCGAGGCGATTCCAGCTGGCTCCCTTCCTCTCCCTCCGGAGGGGGGAGAGGTGGCGCTGCGAAGCAGCGACAGAGTGGGGGAAGGCGCTGCTCAAAAGCGAAGCCGCATCCAGACAGGCACAATCCGGCAAGCAAGAAAACTCAGGCAAGCAGTAATCAGGCGGCAGCATATTTTCGCCATCGCTTGACATGCAACCAAATGGTTGCATATTAGGGCCATGAGCATGGATGCCGTCTTTCGCGCCTTGGCCGACCCGACCCGCCGGCAATTGCTGGACAGTCTCCATGCCCGGACCGGGCAGACGCTGAACGCGCTCTGCGAGCACATGGACATGACGCGCCAGGCGGTGACCAAGCATTTGGCGATCCTGGAAGAAGCGAACCTCGTCACCACCATGCGCCGCGGCCGCGAGAAGGAGCACTACCTCAACCCCGTTCCGATCAACGAGATCGCCGAGCGCTGGATCGGCAAGTTCGAGCGCCATCGGCTCAGTGCATTGAGCAACCTGAAGCAACGCCTTGAAAGGGAAGAGCCGTGAGCGACAACAGCTTTGTTTATGTCACCTATATCCGCACCACGCCTGAAAAACTTTGGCAGGCGCTGACCGATCCGGACTTCAACCGGCAGTTCTTTCTCTGCTCCCATCAGGAGAGCGACTGGAAGGTCGGCTCGAGCTGGAAGCTGGTCTTCCCGGACGGGCGGGTCGCCGACTCGGGCGAGATCCTCGAGATCGACCCGCCAAAACGCCTGGTCATCAAATGGCGCAACGAATGGATGCCCGAGGTGAAGGAGGACGGCTATACGCGCTGCACCTTCACCATCGAGCCCGACGGCGAATTGATGAAGCTCGCCGTCATCCACGAGGCCGACGGCCCGCACAGGTTGATCCCGAACGTCTCCAAGGGCTGGCCGCTGGTGCTGGCGAGCCTGAAGAGCCTGCTTGAAACCGGCAAGGGTTTCGAGCGCCCGCCCTCAAAGGGGTAGAGAGCAAATTCCAGGAAAAGGGCGTAGCGGTTTGGGTTTCGGCGACTTCGCCGTAACTGCCGTCCGGAATTGCGTAAGATTAAGAGCTTCGTTTCGGGCACGAGACTATCCTTGGTGGAGGAAGATTGGATGCTTCACTTGTCCTTACCGCAAGCCATGGCGAACGCGGACACGGTCATGGCTTCGGCTGACCTCCCCGCCCCGCCAGACGAGGTCATCGCCGCACTGGTCACGACTAAGGTCGAGCGCTGGTGGGGTTCGCCCGAAACTTACCGCATGACCAACTGGTCCGCCGATCTTCGCATCGGCGGCGGCTGGAACGTCAGCGTGGAAACGGCCGATCAACGTCTGCCCGCCAGCGGAAAATTCCTCGAAATCGAGATGCCGCGCCGCATCGTGCAGACGCGGCGCTACGACTGGAACCATCCAGCGCTCGGCCGCAAGGAAACGACCGTGGCCTATCTGCTTGAGCCGGTCGGCGACGGCACGCGGCTCACCATCTGCCATGGCGGGTTTGCCGGTTTTCCGGACGCTGCGGCGGAACATGCCGACGAGTGGGCACGGGTGCTTGGGTGGTTGCAGCGGTATTTAGGCTAGTTCCTTGACACAGAAGTTCTGACCGGTTGGCTGGTGTACGTCGGCAGATACCATGCCTTGGCGATTGGCCGAGAGCCTATCGCGGTCGTCATCCACGGGCGGAGCAAGGAGCCTTCAGCTCATCGCCAGCGTTTGCGCTGACTACCCCAACGGACGTTGATGGCCTTGCCCGACAAGCCTGCAATCTTTCAAAATCATTGTGTTGAGGAACTAGCCCGACCGAGGCTCAGATTGAAATCAGGCGATCCTGGATCCCGCCGAGGTAGGTTTTCCAGATGTGGTCCGACAGCAGGCGTCGATAGTCTGGACTTATCGCGCCCGAGCGGTAGGACGCGCCGCCAACATGAAAAAGGGCTTCGTCATATAACTGGTAGTCGGCGATCGTCCCTTCGACGCCCACCGCGACGCGATTTACTTGGGCCATTTCGAATTCCCCGATGGGATGCTTCGAATACAGCACCGGCCAGTTGCCGCCTCCGGTATCCATTCCAATGTCGAGCCGATTTCTGAAATCGAGCTTCGTTCGCTCGACGGTTGCGAAATTGTAGAAGCAGAGGCCGGCCCAGTAATACCAGCCGGGCTCGTTCTCGGCTGCCTTGTACAGGTAGCTGGATCTGGCATGCAGCGCCGCGCCATAACCGATCTTGCCCCCGATGCGCCGCGGGAAATCGATCGGCCCGACCGGAAAGCAATCGTGATCGATGAACCCGAACATGTCGGGGTTGAGATGCTTGACGATGTTGTGAAAGACCCAGGTCTGGGAAACGCCATGCGATCTGGAAGGGTTCGTTTCGAAATTCCTGGGCAGTCCGAAATACGCGACCCCGCGCCGCGCGCAGATTGCCTCGATCGAAGCGCGCGCTTCTTGGTTCGGCGAATTGTCGATCACCACGAGCCTTGTCCCGGTCGGGAAGACCTGCCAGGCCTTGGTGAGCACATCTATGACCCAGGGCGTGTTGAACGCTATGGTGAAGCAGTAATTCCGCTCTGGCTTTTCGCTCAGGCTCCTGGCGAATGCTTGGCCCTTGGACGCGGCGCTTCCCAGGAACTGGCGGTACAGGATCTCGTGGCGGAGGCCCAAAAGCAATTGGACTCCCCTTGTGCGCCGAAAATTCTCGACAGCCTTTTTAAGCAATGTTTTCCCCGAGCGCCCGACAGGGGCCGAGGATAGCATGACGCGGCCGGCAGGAAGCAACGGCTTTCGCCGGTTGGGCTGGATAACTGCGGCCAACTGGCCCGAGCTCTCCCTTGACCGGCAATCACGCCTGTCCAGATTCTGGGCATGGATAACAGATGCTGCGCCGTGGGAACCGCCGGATGGAGCATAGCGGCAGCGCATAGAGCTTCTTTTCCGGCGGCCGGTTCGCAGCTCGAACGCTATGCGGCGCGACTTTCGATCGCCGAGATCAATTCCTCGTTCTACAAGTCGCATCGGCGGGAAACCTATGAGCGTTGGGCGCGCTCGGTTCCGGATCATTTTCGCTTTTCCGCGAAGGTCCCCAAGGCCATGACGCATGAGCGCCGCCTGGAAGATTGCGATGATCTTCTGGACACATTTCTGGGTCAGGTCGGGGGGCTCGGTTCCAAGCTTTCCGTGCTCCTGGTTCAATTGCCGCCCAGCCTGCAATTCGAACCCCAAACCGTCGAAAAATTCTTCGCCGCCCTGCATGCAAAGACCGACCGGCGCCTGGTCTGCGAACCGCGTCATCCCAGTTGGTTCGCACCCGAAGCCAAAAGCTTGCTGAGCCGCTTTCAGGTTGGGCGCGTTGCGGCCGACCCCGCTCCCGTGCCTGCTGCCGCCATGCCAGGCGGCTGGCGCGAGCTCGCCTATTTCCGCTTCCATGGCGCGCCGCACGTCTACTATTCCGACTACGAGGCCGGTCGGTTGCTGGATATCAGCGGGCGGCTCGCCGAAGCCAGGGCATCTGCCGGCGAGGTCTGGTGCATATTCGACAACACCGCACGGGGCCATGCCCTCGGCAATGCGCTTTCGGTCGACGCGGCCGTGCGTCAGATCACATTCAGTTCCCGGAACGCCCTTCCCTCGGCCACTCTTTCATAGCCGAACGCCGTACAGTCGATCGTGCGATACCCGCCATGCATGACAAGCTCTGCGATCGATTTGCCCACCGCCGGTGCCTGCTGCAGGCCGTGGCCGGAAAAACCGTTGGCGAAAAGGAAGTTTCCAACCTCCGGATGCGGCCCGATCACCGCGTTCTGGTCGAGCGTGTTGTAGTCGTAATGCCCGACCCAGGCGCGCGTCGGCTTGATCGCCTCGAAGGCCGGGATGCGGGTGGCCAAGGTCGGCCAGATCACCTCTTCGAACAGCGGCCACTCGACCTCGAAATCCTTCGGATCGGGCGCGACATCGCCCTCTTCGGGCTCGGCGCCGCCGGTAAGGTAGACCGAGCCTTCCGGCCGAACATAGATTCCGCTTGGATCCACCAGCAGCGGCATGTCGGCATATTTCTCGCGCGCCTCGAAGACGAAGACGTTGCGCTTGCGCGGCTCGACCGGCAGCGCCAGCCCGGCAAAAGCCGCGACCTTGCCGGCGTTCGGCCCGGCGGCGTTGACGACGATGCCGGCTTCCAGCGTCTCGCCATTGTCGAGCGACACGCCGGTGACGCGATTGCCGTCGCGCGAAATGCCGGTGGCGGAAGCCGTGATGAAATCGATCTTCTTGTCGCGCAGCGCTTTGCGGAACAGCGTCAGCAGCGCATGCGCATCGAACCAGCCCTCGCCGCTGCGGCCATAGGCGCCGGCGGAAATCCCTTCGACCGATAGCCACGGGAAGCGGTGCGCCAACTGCCCGGGATCCTCGAACGCGATGTCGGCGCCCTCGGCGACCTGCGTCTCGTGATTGGCCTTCAGGATCGGCAGGCCGGCCTCGCCGGCGAGGATGAGGTAGCCGCCCTCGCGAAAGCCGATATCGGCATCGGCGCCGAAGGTCTCCTTCAGCCGCCGGAACAGTTTCAGCGTGAACTGCGACAGGCGGATGTTTTCCGGAATGGAGAATTGCTGGCGGATCGAGGCGAGCGACAGGGTCGTCGCCGCGTGGGCGAATTGCGGATCGCGCTCGATCAGCGCGATCGAGCCGGTAAAACCTTCCTCGCGCAGGTAATAGGCGACCGAGGATCCGACGATGGCCCCGCCGATGATGACGATGTCGTAGCGCATTTTTTCTCCGATCCGGCGGGTTGCGTCTTCACGCAACCGGCAAGTCGATCTCGAAGCGCGTGCCGCGCTCGGAGTCAACCAGCCTGATCGTGCCATCATGCGCTTTCAGGAGGGCCAGCACGATGCCGAGCCCCATGCCGGTGCCGCCGGACTCGCGCCGCGTGGTGAAGAACGGCTCGAAAATCCTGGCGCGGTTGGCGGCCGAGATGCCGTCGCCGTCATCGCCGATCTGGACCGACGCGCGCTGGCCATCGGCTGAGGCAAGGATCGCCACCTGTCGGGCGCCGTGCCTCGCGGAATTGTCGATGAGGTTGGCGAGCACGATGCCGAGATTCTCGGCCGAGATGCCGAGCCTGATATCGCCGCCGCCTTCAAGCCGCGTTTCCAGCCTGGTGTCGATCGGCAACGATGCCAGTGCCGCATGCAGCGTCGTGCTGTCGCCGCTCGGTTCCAGGTTTTCGGCGCGCGCCAGGTCGAGCAGCCGGCGCACCAGCAGGTTGAGCCGCCCGGCGTCGGTGACGATGTTGTTGGAGAAGCGCCGCCGCTCGGCCTCGTCCATCGCGCCGCCGGAATCGCGCAGCAGCTCCGCCGCGCCCTGGATCGCCGTCAGCGGCGATTTCAGCTCATGCGAGACATGGGTGGCGAAGGTCTGGATGCCGTCGGAGCGCGCCTGCAATTTGGTCGCCATGTCGAGGAAGGCCGTCGACAGCGCCGCCATCTCGCGCGTGCCGTGATGGTCGAGCGGCCTGATCGCCTCGCGGTCGCCGGCGGCGATGCGTTTCGTGCGGTCGATCAGCGCATAGATCGGCCGGCTGACCGTGCGGATGAACACCAGCGCGATCAAAAGCGTGCCGCCGAGGATGGCGATGGCCGCCAAGGTCACCTTGCCGCGCTCGCCATAGAGATGCTTGACGATGTTGTTCGGCGTCCGCGACAGATAGACCACGCCCGCCACCCGGCCGTCGAGCTCGACCGGCAGGGCGACGAAGACGCGCACCCTGGTGCCGCGGCTGACCGAGTAAAGCGGGGGCGGCGGCTGGTCGGGGATGCGCAGCCTGAGCGCGCTGGCATAGGCGCCTGAAAGCGCCGTCCGCACCTCCTCGATCTCGCCGAGCGACTGGCCGACCTCGTCGCCGCCGGCAATCACCACGCCGCGCGGATCGAGCAGCCGGAAGCCGGCAAGCGTCGTCTTCTGCGTCTCGTCGAGGATGCCGTCGAGCCGGGCGCCTATTGCCGCGAAGGCGGTATCGGGCGTGGCGGGAAGTGCTGCCGGGCGCGTCGGCATGACATCGTCGGAGGCAAGATCGAGGCGCGGCTCGACCGGGTCATAGGGGTAGTTGTTGTCCCTCGACGGATCGGCCGAGACCGGCGCCCCGAGTTTTTCCTGGGGAATGCCGGCAGCGCGCACCTGCTCTGCATAGACGGCGGCGACCACCGCCCCTTGCGCGATGAGCTCGCCCTCGGTCTGGCGGATCAGCTGGTTCTCATAGAGCCGGAAGAAGAACAGCCCGACTAGCGGCAGGGCCATGACCACGATCAGGATGGCGATGACGACGGTGGCGAGCCGCGGCCGCCACCTTTCCTTGCTCAACCACCGCATCGGCCGAGCCGGAAACCGACGCCATGCACCGTCGCGATCGCATCCGCGCAGCCGACCGCCGCCAGCTTGGCCCGCACATTGCGGATATGGCTGTCGACGGTGCGTTCCGAGACATGGATGTTGGAGGCATAGGCATTGGCCATCACCGCGTCGCGGCCAAGCACGTGCTGCGGCCGGGCGAGGAAGCCTTTGAGGATGGCAAACTCGATCGCCGTCAAGGTGAGCGGCTTGCCGTCGAAACTCGCTGCATGGCTTGCCGGGACGAGCATGAGCTTGCCATGCGCGAATTCCCGCTCCTCCGCTTCTTCCTCGACCGGCGCCGGACGCGCGCGCCGCAGGATGACGTTGACACGGGCGACCAGCTCGCGCGGGCTGAACGGCTTGGTCACATAGTCGTCGCCGCCCATTTCCAGCCCGAGGATGCGGTCGATCTCCTCGTCGCGCGCGGATAAAAACAGCACCGGCACGTCGGATTTCTGCCTGAGCCTGCGGCAGACCTCGAGCCCATCCATCTCCGGCATGCCGATGTCGAGCACGATGAGGTCGGGCGCGCGGCGCTCGACCGCCTGGAGGGCTGCGGCGCCGTCGGCGACCGCGGCCGTCTTCATGCCGGCCTTTTCCAGCGCGAAGCAGATGATCTCGCGGATATGCGGGTCGTCGTCGGCGACAAGGATATTGTGCGGCATCGATCAGAGGTCCGGCGGGTAAGCTTGGGGTGACGGCAGGATTAGAGCAATTCCAAGGAAAAGTGCGAAATTGTTTTCGGTCCGGAGCTGCATCGGGACAAGGAGACGTATCGACAAAGGCCTCGTGCATTTGCGCATGCTGGGCGGAGCCCATGGCAAGGTTGGCAAAGAGCCTCATCGCCGGACCGTCCTCGGCGTATCCGCCACGTGCCGCAGCCTCGGACGGAAAAGCAGGATGTCCGCCGCGACGCGCCGCCTTTGCGGCTCGACGAGCCACCAGCCTTCATTGCGGAGCCGGCGCGGCAGCGACCAGCGGGATGTTCGAGGCGTACGCATGGCGCCGGTTTCGCCGGCCCGTGCGGAAAGCGCGCGGCGGAATGGAGGAGGTTTTCCGCAAGGATTTGCAGATTTGGTGCAGGGAGCCCGGCGTCCTCTCCCACATATGGCGGCGCCAGCACTCTGGAGATGCCGCCAAGGCGACAGAGGGTTCTCGTGCGTGAAGCGGCGATGTCCTTCGTCATTCTAGGGCGGAGCAAGGAGCGAAGCGACGCGCGCAGACCCTAGAATCCATGCCGTGACATTG
>NZ_JAVIIV010000026.1:0-64833 GCF_033977215.1 Mesorhizobium humile | reverse complement strand
TATGAGGGCTTCGGCCGGCGAAGGCCGGAGCGGAGCGTACTTAAAGTACGTGAGCACCGGAAGCGCAGAAAGCTGCCGGCGCATGACCCCGAAAATCGCACCCGATTTTCGGAAAGGATCATGCGCAAACCAAAGTGCTACAGCGTCCTTTGCGCGTCCTAAAGGACGCGCGGCGCTGTAGTCGGCCGCCGGAGTAGAATTATCAGAAGGCCCTCAGATGAACTGCACCTGGACGATCTCGTACCCCCGAGCACCGCCCGGAGCATTGACCTCGATGGCGTCGCCGACTTCCTTGCCGATCAGCGCACGCGCGATCGGCGAGGAGATCGAGATGCGGCCGGACTTCACGTCCGCTTCCTGGTCGCCGACGATCTGGTACGTTTTCTTTTCCTCGGTGTCCTCGTCGACCAGCACGACGGTCGCGCCGAATTTCACCTTGTCGCCGGAAAGCTTGGAGACGTCGATGACCTCGGCCCGCGCGATCAGGTCCTCGAGCTCGTTGATGCGGCCTTCATTGTGGCTCTGCGACTCCTTGGCCGCGTGATATTCGGCATTTTCGGACAGGTCGCCATGCGAGCGCGCTTCGGAGATCGCCTCGATGATGCGAGGCCGCTCCTCCTGCTGACGCCAGCGAAGTTCTTCCTTCAATGACGCGAACCCCTCGCCTGTCATCGGGACCTTGATCATATGCCTGACCTTTCCAGCCGCCACCCCCGTTTTCGGGAGGGACCTTGTCAATGGGTACAAAAAGAAAACGGTCCGGCAGCCTCGGGCTAACGGAACCGTCTCACCACAATTTCGCTGAATATAGCGATCTTTGCGCGATTTTCACGCCCAAAAATTGAAGTTCGGCAAAATGATCACCGCTTTCGCGGGCCATTGGCCGGCGGCGGATAACAGAAACCGGCTGCGATTGCTCACAGCCGGTTCGAGGAATGTCGAAGCTCGATCAGCTCCTCAGGAAATGATCGATCTGCTCGGACAGCATGCCGTATTCGCGCGAGCCCTTGCCGGTCCGCTTCTCGATCTCGTTAAGCTGCTGCTGGGCGCCGGCGAGATCGCCGATCTGCAGATGCGCTTCGCCCAGATATTCGCGCACCAGCGTGTAGTTCGGGTCGATACGCAGCGCTTCCTCGTAATAGCCGAGGCCGACAGTGACGCGGCCCGAATGGCGATGCGAATAGCCGAGATAATTGAGGATGCGCGGATCCTGCTTGTTGGCGGCTAAAGTCAGCACCGAGATCGCCTCGTCATAGCGCCCGGCCATCGCCAGATCGTGGCCCGCTTCATAGATGCTGTCGTCATCCAGCATGCCATATTGCGGCTTCACGCATTTGTTCTTCTTCTTGTCCCAGACCTCGCCTTTCTTGCAGGTGGTGGTCGTCTGTCCACCGCTGCTGCCGCTTTCACCGGCTGCAAAAGCCGGCGCTACGAACAGCGGCAGCGCCGCAATAGCCATGACCTGAACAAGCAAACGTCTGCGCATCGAAGCCTCCATGAGGGTGACAATGCCAGATTAACGCCGCCTTGGCGCGGTTTCATCCCGAAATGCGAGCGGCTGCCGAACTATTTTGGACGGCCGGAAGGAAGCCGCTGCCTGCGGACGTGACGCGCGCTTTAATTCAGCTATCATCGGGGCCAAGCGCATCACGTGGAGAAGGACCGTGCAGCAGCGCCTCGAGAAGGAGTGGGATCTTTCGATCGATCCCGACACCGTTCGCCTGTTCATCCTCAAGGCGAAGGCGCTGAGCGCCGCCGTCAACGAGGACTATGACGACGGCGCCGAGCACGAGGTCGAATTCGACGGCGACGCGCATGCCAGCCACCACCATGACGGCCTTGTCGAGGAAGCCTCGGAAGACCTCACCGAGGAGGAATTCCGCGAGCTGATCAACGATCTCAATATCGACGAAGCCGCCGAGCTGATCGCGCTCGCCTGGGTCGGACGCGGCGATTATGACGCATCCGAATGGGCGGATGCGGTGGCCGCTGCCAGGGAACGACCCAGGAAGCGCGCCGCCAAATATCTGCTCGGCCTGCCTATGCTTGCCGACTGGCTGGAGGAAGGCCTTGAAGCCATCGGCGCGTAACGCGCCGGTAACCGATTGTGATCGGCAAGGCGGATCTTGCAGGCAACTTCGCAACGCGACCGTCGTTTCCGGGCGATGGCAACGCTGAGCCTTTCGCGACTTTACAGACTGGCGCTGCCTGTGGCGGCTGCCATGCTGCTGGTCACGCCGGCCACAGCCAAGCATCATCACCGGCATAAGGGGCACCTGCCGCCGACCAGCCAAAGCGCCGCTCCGGCTCCGGAAACGCCGGCGGCGACACCGGTCCCAGGTTCGCGTCCGCAGGATCTGGAAAACAGCGCTGAAAAGTCCGGACAGGGCAAACCTCGCCTCCACAGCAATGACGACTTCCTCAATCAGGACAAGTCGCATCCGAAATGGGACGCCCGCCCACCGCGTTCGAAAGGCGCTCAATCCGAGTCTCAGACGGAATCCGAGCCGCAGACGCCGGATGTCGTGCCCACGCCCCCGCAGAAGCCCACCGAACTGGAGCCCGAGCCGCCGGAAACCGCGCCGCAACCGCCCGAGAAACCCGAAGCGCCGGGCGAGGAAAAGATGCTTCCCGATCCGCGTTCCGCCGAGATGCCGGCCGACAAGATACCGGTGGAGGAAACCGCATGCCGCGAGCGCTTGAAGGCGCTCGGCGTCGAGTTCGAGGAGCACAAGGCAGAGCACGATCCCGAGATCGGCTGCTCGATCCCCTACCCTGTGGTCATAAGGACACTGGGCAAATCCATCGGCATCGATTCCGGCGCCGAGCTCAACTGTCCGATGGCCGAGGCAGCGGCGCGCTTCATGGCCGATGTCGTCCAGCCCACGGCAAAGGCCGAGCTCGGCGCCGACCTGAAATCGATCAACCAGGCCTCAGCCTTTGTCTGCCGGCCCCGCAACGGCACGCGCAAACTGTCGGAACACGCTTTCGGCAACGCGCTCGACATCGCCAGCTTCACCTTGTCGGACGGGAGGAAGATCGAGGTTGCGCCGGCGCCGCCGGACAAGGACGCGAAGTTCCTCAACGCGGTGCGCAAGGCTGCCTGCGGGCCGTTCAAGACGGTGCTTGGGCCGGGCGCCGACCCTGACCATGCGCTGCATTTCCACTTCGACCTGGAGCCGCGCCGCCACGGCGGCACTTTCTGCCAGTAAGCATGATCTCGAAAGTTTCGAGTCGCTCCCTGGCAAGATCAGCGCCGCAATTCCGCCCCATGCGTGAATGCCGGCGCTGATCTTTCCTTTACTGTTGAGGGTTAACCTTGTGCCATTCGGGGACAAGGACGCCTTTCGATGGCTCGAAGACTTGGCGCTATGCTTGGCTTGGCGCAACGGAACAAACGTGCGCGCGTCACGGTCGCCGGACTGGCCGCGGGCGCAGCCATCGCGACGATATCGGCCTGCACGACCGGCGACGTCTTTGCGCTGCAGCCGGCCGTCGATGTCGGCAGCCAGACGGCAGCCGTGCCGCAGCCCGACGCGCCGCAATATGCCGGCATGCAGCGCCTCGTTCCGTCCAATCCCTACATGACCCAGGCCGCCTATCCGCGCATGGATGAGCCGATGTCGCCGGTCGAGCAGATGCCTGCCAGCGAGATCGACTGCCGCAACGAGCTGAAGCGGATGGGCGTCGTCTATCAGGACGTCCAGCCGATCCATGAAGGCCAGTGCGGCATCGATTTCCCCGTAAAAGTCTCGGCCATCGGCAGCGTCGCCATGACGCCGGCGGCAACGCTGACCTGCAACATGGCCGCGACCTTCGCCGCCTGGACGAAAAACGAGCTGCAGCCGGCCGCCCGCTGGCGCTATTTCTCCGGCGTCAAGGCGATTCACCAGGGTTCCAGCTATTCCTGCCGCAACATAGCCGGCGAAGGCGTGCTCTCCGAACACGGCAAGGGCAACGCCCTCGACGTCATGAGCATCGAGCTCAACAATGGCGACGACATCGACGTCCGCAAGCCCGGCCTCTTCGCGTTCCGCACACGCGGCTTCCTCAACAACGTTCGCGCCGACGGCTGCGAGTATTTCACCACCGTGCTCGGCCCCGGCTACAATTACGACCACCGCAACCATTTCCATTTCGACATCAAGAACCGCAAAAGCGGTTATCGCGCCTGTCGCTGAGGCTCTCTGCCAAAAACGGCCAACACCGCATAAAATGGTCGCCCGTGGATTTGGGAGCGGTCGGCTGTGGGTGAGCGAAGCCTGAAGCGGCGCGCGGCAATCTGGCTGGCGGCGTTTTTCGCCTTCTACGTGACGCTCGCCTATGTCGCCGCGCCGGAATTCTGGACCTGGCGGGAGCGCGGCTTCCGCACCCGGCCCTTCGAGATGGTGACGCACACGCCGCAAGGCATTCCCGGCGATCCGATCAATCTTGGCCTGGTCGGCACCGAAAAGGAGGTCGTCCACGCCTTCGCCGTCGCCGGCTGGGATACGGCCGATGCCGTCACCCTCAGGACCGCGATCGACATCGGCGAAAGTGTGTTGTTTTCCCGCCCCTACCCCGATGCGCCGATGAGCCGCCTTTTGTTCGAGGGCCGCGCCCAGGACCTTGCCTTCGAAAAGCCCGTCGGCGACAGCGCCGACCGGCGCCACCACGTCCGCTTCTGGGAGACGGATACCGTCGGCGACGACGGCCGCCCGCTCTGGCTGGGCGCCGCGAGCTTCGACCGGGGCGTCGGTCTCAGCCACGATACGGGCGCGATCACGCATCACATCGGGCCCGACATCGACGCCGAGCGTGATTTCCTCATCGGCGACCTGGATGCTGCCGGTCTGCTGGCCTCGACCAGCAGAATACCAGGGATCGGCGCCACCAAGACCGGACGCAACGGCGGCGGCGATCCCTATTTCACCGACGGCATGGCCGTGATCGGCGTTTTGAAGACGCTGCAGTGACGGCGCCTCACGCGCGAGCTGACGCCGAAGGTGCGCGTCGTCGTCGACGCGCTTGTCGGGCATTTCTCGGCGCCGATCTGGGATGTGGCTTGAACACGCGCCTGTCATCTTCCAAAAATACCGGCAAGCTATTTTCGAATGCGCTGCAGCAATGCTATTGACCGCCCATGCTTTATGTTGAAATCGCCGTCGTGGCCGTCCTCATTCTGGTGAACGGCCTTCTGGCCATGTCGGAGCTTGCCATCGTCTCGTCGCGGCCCGCCCGCCTCAAGGCGATGATCGACCGCAACGTGAAGGGTGCCGGTCGCGCGCTGGCGCTCGGCTCCAATCCCGGCAAGTTCCTGTCCTCGGTGCAGATCGGCATCACCCTGGTCGGCGTTCTCTCGGGCGCGTTCTCGGGCGCGACGCTCGGCGAAAGGCTGGCGCAATATCTGACGTCGACCGGTATCCGCGAAAACATCGCCGACCCCGTCGGCGTCGGCATTGTCGTCGCCATCATCACCTATGCCTCGCTGATCGTCGGCGAGCTGGTGCCGAAGCAGATCGCGCTCAAGGACCCGGAACGCGTCGCGGTCAGGGCCGCGCCGGCAATGACCATCCTCGCAACCATCTCGGCGCCGCTCGTCTTCCTGCTCGACCTCTCCGGCCGTGCCGTTCTGTGGCTGCTCGGCCAGGCCGGCGAAGCGGAAGAGAAGGTCACCGACGAGGAGATCAAGATGCTTGTCGCCGAGGCCGAGCATCACGGCACCATCGAATCCGACGAGCGGCGCATGATCGCCGGCGTCATGCGCCTCGGCGACCGCGCCGTGCGCGCCGTCATGACGCCGCGCACCGAGGTCGACTGGCTGAACCTGCAGTCCGACGAAGCCACGGTTCGAAAGCTTTTGATGGATACCCAGCACTCGCGCCTGCCCGTCGGCGACGGCAATGTCGACGCCATGGTCGGCGTCATCCAGACGCGCGACGTGCTGGCCGCCCTTCTCGCCGGCAGGGTGCTGGATCCGCGCCAGCATGTGCGCGTCGCCCCCATCGTGCATGACCAGGCCGACGCGCTCGACGTGCTGCAGAAGCTCAGGGAATCGGACGTGCCGATGGCGCTGGTCCATGACGAATACGGCCATTTCGAAGGCATCGTCACGCCGGCCGATATCCTCGAAGCCATCACCGGCGTCTTCCGCTCCGACCTCGAGGCCGGCGAGGAAGAAAACGCCGTCAAGCGCGATGACGGCTCCTGGCTGCTTGCCGGTTACATGCAGGCCGACGAGATGGCGGAGGTGCTGGGCATCGACCTGCCGGAGAACCGCGACTACGAGACTGTCGCCGGCTATGTGCTGTCGCATCTGCATCATCTGCCGACCACCGGCGAATGCGTCGACGCGCAAGGCTGGCGTTTCGAGGTGGTCGACCTCGATGGCCGCCGCATCGACAAGCTGATCGCCACCCGCCTGCCCGACGGCCATCGCCCGGTGGCGCGCTGACCATCCGGCAATGCCCGACTTGGCATGGGGCGGTTGACGCCGCCGTCAAGCTTCGCTTTCCTCACTTAGGATTGACTGGCCAGAAAGCTTTGAAGCGCTGCAAAAGCGTCTATATCGGCAACCATGGATGCATCGAGCGACCACGCGCTGAACGACGAGCTTCTTTCGGACATCCAGCGCCTGTCCTTCGACTATTTTCTGAAGGAGGCGAACCCGGTCAACGGCCTGGTCGCCGACCGCAACACCGCCGCATCGCCGGCCAGCATAGCCGCCGTCGGCCTTGCTTTGTCGTCCTACCCGGTCGGCGTCGAGCGCGGTTTCATGACGCGCTCTGCCGCGGTCGAGCGGACGCTCGCCACGCTTCGCTTCTTCTGGAACGCGCCGCACGGGCCGGAGCCCGACGTCACCGGCTACAAGGGTTTTTATTATCACTTCCTCGACATGCGGACCGGACGCCGCGTCTGGAACTGCGAATTGTCCACCATCGATACCGCGCTTCTGCTTGCGGGTGCCCTGACGGCTGGCGCCTATTTCGATGCCGACGACGAGTTCGAATTGGAGATCCGCCGGCTCGCCGATGCGCTCTACCGCCGCGCCGACTGGAGCTGGGCGCTCAATGGCGGCGCCACCGTCACCCATGGCTGGCGGCCCGGAAAAGGCTTCCTGCGCTACCGTTGGGAAGGCTATGACGAGGCGCTGATCCTCTACATGCTGGGCCTCGGCTCGCCGACTTTTCCGCTGCCGCCCGAAAGCTACGCCGCCTGGCTGTCGAGCTACAAATGGAAGAAGATCTACGGCCGGGACCTAGCCTATGCCGGTCCACTCTTCATCCACCAGTTCTCGCATATCTGGATCGATTTTCGCGGCATTCGCGACGCCTTCATGCGCAATGTCGGCAGCGACTATTTCGAGAACAGCCGCCAGGCGACCTTTCTGCAGCGCGACTATGCCATCCGCAACCCCAAGGGCTTCGTCGGCTACGGCGAGAATTGCTGGGGCATCACGGCCAGCGACGGGCCGGGCCCGCAACAGAGCCGGGCCGGCGGGCGCCGCTTCTTCACTTACCTGGCGCGCGGCGCGCCTTTCGGTCCCGATGACGGCACGCTGTCGCCCTGGGCGGCGATCGCATCACTGCCTTTTGCGCCGGAGATCGTGCTACCGACGCTGCGCTACTTCCACGAGATCGACCTGCATGACGGCAATCCCTACGGCTTCACCGCAAGCTTCAACCCGACGATTGCCGACGCTGGCGGCCGGCCCTGCGGCTGGGTCTCGCCGGACCATGTCGGCATCAACCAGGGGCCGATCGCGCTGATGATCGAGAATTACCGGTCGGACTTCCTGTGGCGACTGATGCGCGGCGTGCCGGCTATAGCCACGGGCCTGCGGCGGGCCGGATTTTCGGGCGGCTGGCTGTAGGTGCAAGCACAGCAATGCCGATCCACACCTTATCGCAACGGCGGCCTCAATGCGCGTCCGGCGGCGGCGCCTTCGGCGTCACGTTGCGCAGGAACGGAACCAGCGCCGTGGCGATGACGAACGCAACCATGATGACCAGGAACGCATCGGCATAGGCCATCGTCGAGGCCTCGCGATAGGCGAGCTGCCAAAGCTGCTTCAGCGCGGCGGCGTGGCCGTCGTCGATGGCGCCGGGCAACTGTCCATAGCGCTGCGCCACGGTGTCGACCATGCGCATGGCGGCTTCGTTCTGCGGCGTCAGGTGCGAAGCGATCGTCAGGAAATGGAAGTTGGTCCGGTTGTTGAGGATCGCGCCGCAAATGGCGATGCCGACCGCGCCGCCGAGATTGCGCATCGTGTTGAACAGCCCGCTGGCATATTTCAGCCGGTCCGGCGGCAGGCTGCCGAGCCCGAGATTGACGCTGGGCGCCACGGCGAAGACCTGCGGGAAGCCGCGGAACAGCTGCGGGATGAGGAGCTCGGCGGAGCCCCACTGGCTGGTGATGGCGCTGAAACTCCACATCGACGCGCCGAAGGACGCCAGCCCGAACATCATCAGCCAGCGCGTGTCGAAGCGCTTGGCGAGGAAGATGTAGACCGGGACGCCCACCATCGAGGCGACGCCGGTGGAAAACACCGCCAGTCCGGTTTCGAGCGCGTTGTAGCCGCGCACATAGCCGAGGAACAGCGGCGTCAGGTAGATCGTGGCGAAGATGCCGATGCCGGTGATGAAGGACAGGAAGCAGCCGATGGCGAAGTTGCGATTGCCGAAGGCGCGGAAGTCGACCACCGGCTGCGCATAGGTCAGGCTGCGCACGACGAACAGAACCAGCGTCACCACGGCGACGACGGCGCCGTTGCGGATCGTGGCGTCGTCGAACCAGTTCCAGCGCGAACCCTCCTCCAGGACGTATTCCGCCGTGCCGAGACTGACCGCCATTAGCGCCATGCCGATATAGTCCGCGCCCTTCAGCAAGGACGGATCGGCCTTGTCGATCCTGACCAGCAGCGCGACCAGGACCGTGATGATCGCGCCGGGAACGACGTTCACATAGAACAGCCAGTGCCAGTTCAAGGTGTCGGTGATCCAGCCGCCGATGACGGGGCCGAGCGTCGGCGCGATCGAGGCGATGCTGCCGACGACCGCCGCGGCATAGACGCGCCTCGGGCCCTGGAAATAGTGGAAGGACGAGGTGAATACCGTCGGGATCATCGAAGCGCCGAGCAGCCCTTGCAGCGCCCGGAACACGATCATGCTTTCGATGTTCCAAGCGAAACCGCACAGCATGCTGGCCAGCGTGAAGCCGGCCGCCGAGATGGTGAAAAGCCATCTCGTCGAGAAGACGCGGGTGAGCCAGCCCGACAGCGGGATGACGATGATCTCCGCCACCAGATAGGAGGTCTGGACCCAGCCGATCTGGTCCTGGGCGGCCGACAGCCCGCCGCCGATATCCTGCAGCGAGGAGGCGACGATCTGGATGTCGAGCAGCGCGATGAACATCCCCACGCACATCACCATGAACGGCAGGATGCTGGCGAAGAAGGATTGCGGGGCGGCCGGCGCTGACATGGCGCCGTCAATGCGATCCGGTGTCGACGGTGACGACAGTCGACAGGCCTGGCCGCAGCGCGACCTTGGCCGCCTGGTCGGCGTCGATCGTGATCCTGACCGGCACCCGCTGGACGATCTTGGTGAAGTTGCCCGTCGCATTCTGCGGCGGGATCACGCTGAAGATCGCTCCGGTGGCCGGCCCCAGGCTGGTGACATGGCCCTTGAGCGGCCGGTCGGGGGCGATATCGGCATAGACGGCGGCTGCCTGTCCATCGGCCATCGCGCGCAACTGGTCTTCCTTGAAATTGGCGTCGACCCACAGGCCCGATGCGGGAACGATTGTCAGCAGGTAGCTGCCCGGCGAGACATAGCTGCCCACCTGCGCCAGCCTGTTGCCGACGATGCCGTCGATCGGCGAGCGGATTTCGGTGAAGCCGAGGTCGAGCTGAGCGGTGTCGAGATCCGCCCTGGCGGCCGCGACTTCCGCGGTCGCTTCCGAAATCTGGGTGCTGAGGACATCGAGCTGTTGTCTGGATGCGGCGAGCGCGGCCCGCGCGGCGGCGACGGATGCCTGCGCCTGGCCGTCGGCCGCGGCGCTCTTCTGGGCATCCTGCTGCGAGCCGGTCCTGGCGCTGGCAAGCACCGCGTAGCGCTTGGCATCCTGCGCAGTGAACGCGGCGGCGGCGCTCTTGGCCTCGAGATCGGCGCTGGCCTGCTCGATCAGCGAGTTCTGCAGCGAGACCTGGGCGCGCAGGTTGTCGAGCGCCGACTGCTTCTGCTGCACCGATGCCTGCGCGCGTTCCAGCGCCGCCTTGAACGGCCTGTCGTCGATGCGGATGACCGGCTGGCCGGCGTTGACATGCTGGTTGTCCTCGACGAGCACCTGGTCGATATGCCCGGCGACGCGCGGCGCGAGCGGCGTGACGTTGCCGCCGACATAGGCATCGTCGGTCGTCACCAGGAAGCGGTTGGCCTGCCACCACTCCACGCCGTACCATCCGGCGGCAGCGATCGCGATCAGTGCTGCGCCGAGCAGCACCGGCTTGCGCCGCTTCCTGGCCGGCTTCGGGACATCAACGACGGAGGCCTGCAATTCGGCCGGGGAAAGAGCCTTGTTCATCTGCTTCTCGCCTCTTCCTCGCCGCCAGCAGCGTTCTCCACAAGCGGTAGGCCCGAGCCCTCGCTGCTGAAGCGGTAGCGCTGCCGCATGCGGTCGCTCGCCTTGGGTCCTGTCGCCATGGTGAAGCCACCGCCGTCGAGCTCCCTGCCGGTCTCCCGATCGACCAGAACGGGATCGGCCCAGCGCCCATCCGCCGTGTCGACCACGACAAGGCTGGGACCTTCGGGCGCCAGATGCCTGTTGCCCCAGGCAAGCAGCGTAAGCAGCACCGGCCGGAAATCGCGGGCCTTGGCCGTCAGCACATATTCATAACGAAGCGGCCGCTCGCAGTAGGCGCGTTTCTCGAACAGCCCGCGCTCGACCAGGCTGTTCAGTCGCCGCGTCAGGATGTTCGGGGCGATTTCAAGACTCTTCTGGAACTGGTCGAAGCGCGTCAGGCCCTGGAAGGCGTCGCGCAACAACAGGATGCTCCACCACTCGCCGACCTCGTCGAGGCTGCGGGCTATGGGGCATGGGCGCGTTTCGAAGCTTGTCCTGGCAACCATTTTCGTTACTCACTATCAAGATGCAAGTCACAACTAGCCTAGTTAGTTGCATAATGCAAGTCACCAAACAGCGCGACTTGGGATCTGGGCCGACACAGAGTCATGAGCGGCGCCTCAGGGCCTGCCGGAGAAGCATGAGGTTTCATCGCGTAGATTGAGTCAGCGGAGAGACGGCTTGGTCAGCCATACGATGCGGACGATGGCGCCATTCCTGGCGATCAAAAGGCTTGGCGTAGACATCACGCAAATTTCGGCATGTACATGCCGCAGAGGCGCGAACTGATCGCCAACAACGATCGCGCGATAGCGGAGCGCGAGGACGGCGCTTAGTGCCTGCTGGCTGTTTGGCTATTCTCGGACGAAGGTGTCGAGGCTGGTGCCGAAGGCGCGCCAGGTTCCTACTTGCTTGCGGGAAGCGGTTTCGCCCTCCTTGCCGGTGATGGTGCTGCCCGCCACCGTCAGCCACATCGTCTCCAGTTTGCCGTCCCGCAATATGCCGGTGTAGCTCACCGCGGCGGGGCCGGCCGTACCCTCGCCGGCGGCCGTCACTCCAATCACATCGCCATGTGCGATGCCGAGTATCGGCACCGTTTGTCCATAGAAGCTGCTGTCTTCGAGCGCTGTGCGAAACGTGCCTTCGATCCGGCCGCCGTCCTCGCCGGTTATGTCGAGGACGGACCCATATTGATTACGCCATCTGCCAAGCCAAGGCATTCCGCTCCTCCACGACTATATCGTCTTCGTCTTCGGTGGATTCGGGCCTGCATCTAACGCGCCGTTCCGGGCGGTCAAGTGACCGCCAAAACGTGGCCGGGACCAAGCAAGGCAGGCAGCTTGGTTCCCGCAAATTGAAAAGGGGCGGTGCTGGCACCGCCCCTTTTCCACTGGGAGGATAAACTCTACCGACCGTTTAGGCGGCCTGGGCTTCGCCGGCGATCGCGTCGGCGGCGCGGGCCGCCTTCAGCACCTTGGCCCACCACGCGACGTCGTTGACGAGTGCTGCGGCCGACTGGTTCAGGTGCTCGAGGTCCTCGAGCTTCTTCTCGCCCTGGCGCACCGCAAGGAAATCACCCCAGGCGATATGAACGGCCGACTTGACCGGCGCCATCTGCAGCTCGACGGCGATCAGGCGGAGCTGTTCGACCGCGCGCGCGCCGCCGACCGAGCCATAGCCGACAAAACCAGCCGGCTTCTTGTTCCATTCATTGGCGGCGTAATCGATGGCGTTCTTCAGGACACCGGTCGGAGCGTGATTGTATTCGGCGGCGGTGAAGATGAAGCCGTCGAACTCGGCGACCTTCTTCTGCCAGCGCTGCGCCACTTCGTTCTGCGACGGCGCCCAGGCGGAGGAAGCGACCTCGTCGAAGAAGGGCAGCGGCCAGTCGCGCAGATCGACGATCTCGACGTCGATATCGGCATGCGACTTGGCGATCTTGGCGATCCACTGCGTCGGCACGTCGGCGAAGCGGGCGGCGCGCGTCGAACCGACGACAATGGCGATTTTGGGTTTGGACATAAGGGGCTCTCCTTGCGGGAATTTCTGGTATCGTTTGGATACCGGCGCTATATGTGATACTGACAAATCGGCGCGCAAGGAGGCACGTTTTTGTTACTGAGGCACCCGCACATCACCGAGGACTGCCGTGCCGTGTCGGAGATCCTGCAACGGGTCGGCGACAAATGGACCGTCCTCGTCGTCGGCAAGCTGGGCGACGGGGCGTTGCGCTTCAACGAATTGCGCGCCGCCGTCGGCGGCATTTCGCAGAAGATGCTGACCACCACCTTGCGCGGTCTCGAACGCGATGGCTTCGTGACGCGAAAAGTGTTTCCGACCATTCCGCCGCGTGTCGATTACGAGCTGACAGAGCTCGGCCACGAACTACTCGTGCCGGTCGGCGCGCTTGGCGAATGGGCGCGCAAGAACACCAATCGGGTCCGCGAAGCGCGCGCGAAATTCGACAGCCAGCAGGCCTGAAACCCTTGTAGTTCAATGGTTTCTGAACCATTGGATGAACCGTGCGGCTCGGTGCCGGCCCTGTCTCGCGTTTTGGCTTTGATCGGATCCGCCGCGGCCACGCCGCCAGCCTCGCCTGCGTCTCCGCGCAACCGCCTCGACAAGGATGACCGTCTTTAGCCGGCCACCGATCAGGCGCTTGGAGCGGTGCTGCCGCAGCACGCCGTCGAGCAGCTTTCCGATTGCGCGACCCTCTTGCCGGCCACCGCGTGATCCGGCATGCAGGCGACGCGTGGAAGGTCTTTCCTGACCTCCATATAGGCCGTTATGCCGAGCAGGCAGACCAGAGCAATAAGGGCTGCCACGAGCCAGCCGTTCAGCATGTGTTGACGCATTGTCTTTCCCCCGCGCCCACAAACTGGGGCGCGAAGGCAACCATTGGATGTCGCGAAGCGCATCTCCCGCGCGGGCGTTGTTACAAAACGGCCAACCTGGGAGAATCGGTATCCCGTCAGCTCTCGGCCGGAACCGGCTTCGGCTTGCCTTCGCCGTCGAGCGCCACCATGACGAAATCGGCATGGGTGACCTTCTCCATCAGGTCGGAAAGGTAGCGCTGCGCCCAGGCCTCGACCTTGAGCACCATCGAGGTGCGGCCGACACGCTCGACATGGGTGTAGATGCACAGCGTATCGCCGATCTTCATCGCCTTGGCGAAGGACATCTCCTTGACCGCGGCGGTGACCACGCGGCCCTTGGCACGCTCGGCGGCGCGGATGCCACAGGCAAGGTCCATCTGCGCCATCACCCAACCGCCGAAGATGTCGCCGGCGGCATTGGCGTCGGAGGGCATGGCGAGCGTCCTCAAGGTGAGATCGCCGAGGGGTTTTCCGTCCGCGTAATGCACCATGGCGAAATCCTTGGAGGTCAGTTGCTGTTGCGTAGCAATGCGACTGCCATGTCGCAAGCTCTGCTGAAAGCGAAATGTGCGCCACGTCGCCGGTCGCTTTTTTCACAAGCCATGCCGGAAGCCACGGCGACGCCGCGAGCCGGCAATGTCTAGGGTAAGCCCGACATCGCGGAGCCCTTCCTTCCACCATGCAGACTTATGATTTCATCGTCGTCGGCTCCGGTTCGGCCGGTTCGGTCGTTGCCGACAGGCTGTCGGCGTCGGGTCGCTTCTCGGTGCTGGTGCTGGAGGCCGGCGGGACCGATCAAAGGTTCTATGTCCAGATGCCGCTCGGCTACGGCAAGACCTTCTTCGACCCGGCCGTCAACTGGAACTACAAGACCGAGCCGGATCCCGGCCTCGCCGGCAATGCCGATCATTGGCCGCGGGGCAAGCTGCTCGGCGGCTCGAGCTCGATCAACGCCATGGTTTTCATCCGCGGCGCGCGCGAGGATTTCGACGCCTGGGCCGCCGCCGGCAATCCCGGCTGGGCCTATGACGATCTTCTGCCCTCCTTCAAGGCGATGGAGGACAATGCGGCCGGCGCCGACCAGTGGCGCGGCGTCGGCGGCCCCTTGCACATCACCGACTGCACCGACGCGGTGCACCCGCTGACCAAGCGCTATCTTGCCGCCGGCCAGCAGGCCGGGCTGCCGCTCAATCCGGACTTCAACGGCGCCTCCCAGGAAGGCGTCGGCGTCTACCAGATCACGACGAAGAACGGCCGCCGCATGTCCGCCGCCCGCGCCTTCCTGCGGCCGGCGATGAAACGCGGCAACGTCCGCGTCGAGACCAATGCCCTGGCGACGAAGATCCTGTTCGAGGGCAAGCGCGCCGTCGGCGTCGAATATGAGCAGAACGGGCAGAAGAAGACCGCGCGCGCCGGCCGAGAGGTGATCCTTTCGGGCGGCGCGGTCAACTCGCCGCAACTCCTGCAACTGTCCGGCGTTGGCCCCGCGGCACTGCTCGGCGATCTCGGCATCCCGGTCGTCCACGCCAACGACAATGTCGGCGCCAATCTGCAGGACCATGTCGGCATCAACTACACTTTTAAAGGCAAGCTGCCGACGCTCAACCAGATCCTGCGGCCGTGGTGGGGCAAGCTGCTCGTCGGCATGCAGTACATCCTGTTGCGCTCTGGTCCGCTGTCGCTGTCGATGAACAATGCCGGCGGCTTCTTCCGCACCGACCCGTCGATGACGCGGCCGAACATGCAGCTCTATTTCCAGGCCTTCTCGACCGTCATCCCGAAGAGCGGCGAGCGTCCTATCCTGACGCCCGACCCCTGGCCGGGCTTCTCGATCGGCCTGTCCAACTGCCGGCCATCGAGCCGCGGCGAGATCATGATCCGCTCGAACAATCCGCGCGACTATCCGAGGATCACCCCCAACGCCTATTCGACCAATGCCGACGTCGACGAGATGCTGGCGGCGGTGAAGTTCGTGCGCAGGATCGCCGCGATGCCGGCCATGGCCGAGATCATCGAGGAAGAGGTTCTGCCCGGCCCCTCGATACAGTCGGACGCCGACCTGATCCAGGATTTCAGGAAGCGCTCGGGCACCGTCTATCACCCGGTCTCGACCTGCCGCATGGGGCCGGACGCGTCGCGCGCCGTGGTCGATCCGCGGCTGAGGGTTCACGGGCTGTACGGCTTGCGCGTCATCGACGCTTCAATCTTCCCCGACAACATCACGGGCAACACCAACGCCGCCTCGATCCTGACCGGATGGAAAGGCGCCGACCTGGTTCTGGAGGACCACACATGAAGATCACCGATGTGAAGACCTGGGTTGTCGGCAACCCGCCGCCCGGCATCGGCGGCAAGTATTTCATCTTCGTCAAGCTCACCACCGATGGCGGCGTGGTCGGCTATGGCGAAGCCTACAACGCGACCTTCTCCGCGCACGTCACCGCAAGGATGATCGAGGACATGGCCGAACGCTATCTCGTCGGCCGCGATCCGCACGACATCGAGAACTTCTTCCGCCGCGCCTATTCGTCCGGCTTCACCCAGCGCCCCGACGTCTCCGGCATGGGCTGCTTCTCGGCGCTCGAAATGGCCTGCTGGGACATCGTCGGCAAGGAGGCCGGCAAGCCGGTCTACAAGCTGCTCGGCGGCCAGGTGCATGAGACGCTGCGCTCCTACACCTATCTCTATCCGCACACCGGCAGCGTCCATTCGGAGGATGCACGCGGCAGGAACGTCTACAACGACCCCGACATGGCCGCCGCCTGCGCGCTCGAATATGTCGAGCAGGGCTTCAACGCCGTGAAGCTCGACCCGGCCGGACCCTACACCGCCTATGACGGCCACCAGCCGCGCCTGATCGACATCGATCTGTCGGCGCGCATGATCAAGGCGATCCGCGAGGCGGTCGGCACGCGCGCCGACATCCTGTTCGGCACGCATGGCCAGTTCACCGCATCGGGCGCGCTGCGCATGGCGCGCGCCATCGAGCCCTACGATCCGCTTTGGTTCGAGGAGCCGGTGCCGCCGGACATGCCCGAGGTAATGGCGCAAGTCGCCCGCGGCACGTCCATTCCGATCGCCACCGGCGAACGGCTGACGACCAAGTTCGAGTTTGCCCGCGTCATCGAGAACCGCGCCGCCACCATCCTGCAGCCCGATCTCGGCCGCTCCGGCGGCATTCTGGAGACCAAGAAGATCGCCGCCATGGCCGAGGCCTACCACATCCAGGTGGCGCCGCACTGCTATTGCGGCCCGATCGTCGGCGCAGCCAACATCCAGCTTGCCGTCACGCTGCCCAACTTCCTCATCCTGGAATCGCTCAGGCAGTGGGACGGTTTCCACGAAAAACTGCTCAAGAAGAAGATCGAATGGCAGGACGGCAACGTCATCCCGTCGAAGGAGCCTGGCCTCGGCGTCGAGCTCAACGAGGAGGTCTGCGACGCCCATCCCTATAGCGGCAAGGACCTGCATCTGCAGATGATGCAGACGCCGCTGATGCCGTGACCGCGCGCCTCGCTTACGCCTTCATCGGCCTTGGCCATCTTGGCGGCAACCTTGCCGCCAGCCTGCGGCGCAACGGCTTTGCCGTCACGGTCTTCGACCGCGACCCGGCGGCGGTCGAGCGTCTCGTCGCGCTCGGCGCCACGGCGGCGGCGAGCCCCGCCGAGGCCGCCCGTGCCGGCAATGCGATCACCTGCCTGCCCTCGCCGAAGGTCAGTGAAGCGGTGCTCGCCGGCCCCGACGGATTGCTCCAGGGCCTGCCCGCCGGCGGCACCTGGATCGAGATGTCGACCAATGGCCGCGACGAGATCCTGCGGCTCGCCGCCCTTGCGTCGAAAAAAGGCATCGAGACGCTCGAATGCCCGGTGACCGGCGGCGTGCATCTGGCGGCGGCGGGCAGGATCACCGCGCTCGTCGGCGGCGACGCCGCGCTCTACGAACGCCATCGCCCGGCCATCGAGGCGATGTGCGCGAAGTCGTTCCTGATGGGACCGGTCGGCTCGGCGGCGGTGATCAAGGTGATCACCAACATGCTGGCCTTCATCCATCTGGTCGCCGCGGGTGAGGCGCTGATGCTGGCCAAACGGGGCGGGCTCGACCTCGCCCAGGCCTATCACGCCATCGCCGCCTCTTCCGGCAACAGCTTCGTCCACGAGACCGAGAGCCAGCTCATTCTGAACGGTTCCTACGACATCGGCTTCACCATGGACCTGGCGCTGAAGGACCTCGGCTTCGCGCTCGCGATGGGCAGGGATTTCGGCGCGCCTCTCGATCTCGCGTCACGCGTCAACGCGATCTTCGAGGAGGGCAAGCGCGCCTATGGCGGCGATGCCTGGTCGACCAAGATCGTCAAGCTGCTGGAAGACGCGGTCGGCACGGAGCTTCGCGCGCCGGGCTTCCCAGCCAAGCTGGAACTGTAATCCGGCAAAAATTTAGCCAGCCATTTCAATCGCCTGACCACAAACATTGAATCAGCCTCTCAGCCAGTTGATTCAACCTCTCAGCGTCAGCGCACCGGGCAGGATCTCGAAGGTCGCTGGAATCCGGCCTGGCGACTCGCCGTCTATGTCGACCAGCGCGCTATTCTTCTCGATATCGCCGAGCGGCTCGACCAGCACCTTGCGGCCACGCAGGATGGTGATCGACGGATGATTGCGATGCCGGCCGCCATAGAGCAGGCGGATGTCCCTTATCAGGCCGAGCTTGCCGGCGGCGCGCAGGATGACGATGTCGAACTGGCCGTCGGCGAGCTCGGCGTCCGGCGCGATCATCATGCCGCCGCCGAAGAATTTGCCGTTGGCCACGGCCACCAGCGCCATGCGCGCCTCGACCGGCTCGCCGTCGTCGATGGTGATCCGGACATCCTGGAAGCGGTAGCGGACGAACTCGAGCACCGTGCGCCAGAAGAACAGCGCCTTGGCCGAGGCCCTGCCCTTGCGCTTGTCGGCATTGACGGCGCGATCCGTCGCGCCGGACAGGCCGAGGCTGGCGATGTTGATGAAATGGCGGCTGGCCAGCGCACCATGGTCGTCGATGTAGCAAATGCGTCCGGCGTCGATCTTGCGGCCCTCGGCCTCGGCGATCCGCTTCAGTGTCGCATCGATACCGCGCGGCAGGCCAAGCCCGCGCGCGAAGTCGATGCCGGTGCCGCACGGCAGGAGCCCAAGCGCGCTTTCGCGGCCGGTCTCCTGCCGCGCCTGCAGCAGCCCGTCGGCCACCTCGCTGGCGGTGCCGTCGCCGCCGGCCGCGATCACCAGGTCGCATCCGCCGGCGGCAAGGTCGATCGCCAGCCGCTCGGCGTCGCCGCCGCCTTGCGTCTCGCGCAGGTCGAAATCGCCGAAATTCGTCTTGAGCGAGGCCGCCGCCTCCGCCCAATGACGCTTGAGCCTGCCGCCTCCGGCAATCGGATTGAGAACCACCCCGACCTTCAAGCCGACCTCCCCCGAGGCTCGTCGCAAATACGCGGCGGCACCCGCTCTGGCGACCAAACTCTTTTGCCGGTATTGAAACGCGGACCGGGCGGCGGAGCAAGGCTCCAACATCCAAGGTTGCTAAAAAAGCGGGGCAGGCTGTCTAAGGGGTTCGGCCGGCGGATTCCGAGGCTTTTGCCATTGGTCCCCGATAATCCCGCTATCCACAGGCTCACCGGCATTCCCCAAACCCCTTACCCGGCGTACGTTGAACCCATCTCAGGCGGCCACTGAACGCCCCAGCCGAAAGGCAAAAGCGCAAGGCGGATTTCCTGAGGCCCGTACGGCCCAGAACGAGAGCAGGCTTGCCTGTTGGAGGGACGGATGCCGAGACCTACGGGTGCCGCGGAAAGCGTGCCAACGCCGACGGCGGACCGATGCTGCCATGAAGGCCGGGAAAAACCTTCGATGGCACGCTGGGCGAAGCCCGCAAGGGTGGAGATCGGCGTGGTCTGGAACGGGAGCTGCCCTCGGGTGGCGACTGGCAGGACCGTCAAAATCAAGGCTGGCCTGGCGCGACGACTTTACGGAAGTTGCTGCCTCAACCGGTTCCTGATCTGACAGGGAGGCGCTGGGAGAAATCCCAGCGCCAACTGTCTTTTTGGGACAGCTTTCCCACCGATCGCTGCCGTGCGCCATCAGGCAGGCGAGTGGTGCGCGAGGCTCGCCCGCGCCGGGAACCTCTTTCGCCTTTGTTGCCCAACCGGGCTGTTCCCCGCGCTAAAATCGGCTAACGTTCAGCGTGACGTGAAGGGGGATGCTTCATGCCGCTGATCCGCAAGCTTGCCGTCGCCGGCATCTTCGCCGACCGTGCCGGTCTTTGCATGCCGATATGCCGGCCCCTCGATCCAGGCGCGGCCTGACATGTTCCTGCTGCGCTGGCTGAGACGGCTCATCAAGACAATCCTCTGGCTGATCGTTCTCGTGGTGCTGATCCCGGTTCTGGGACTGGCCTACGGCTTTCTCACCACCCCGGCGCTCGACAAGACCCCACTGCCCGGCATCGCCGAGGATGCTCCGCCGGCACAGCTCGCTGCGAAGGTGAGACAGGCGACACGGGATTATCAGGTGCCTGGGCAGGCGGCATGGCTCGCCTATCCGAAATGGGCGGCCGTCCATGCCGCGCACGACTACGCTGCCTTTGTCGGCAAGGATCAGCCGAGCGGCTTTCCCTATTGGGCCTATGTCGGCCATTGCTGGCAGGACTACGCAACGATCACCCGTGTGACTTCCGCTCGCGGCATCGACATCCTCGATTACGTCGTGCCGACGCTCATCGGCACCGGCCTGACGATCGACTACGCCACCCAGTGGGCCTACGAGAACACGGTCGGCCGGGTGACCGAGGCAACCGCCGGCAAGCGCGTCGCGGCCGACATCTACCAGGCCAAGGTCGCCGCCGACTACGCCGCCTTTCTCGACACCGGACCCTGGACCGATTTTCCTTATGCCGAAAAGCGCGCCGGCTTGTTTGCGGTCGAGCCCGCCACCGGCGACGACTCCATCCGCACCAGCGAACGCAAGCTCGCCTTCGGCCTGGCCGACACGGTCAAGCAATGGGGCGCCGATCTCGGCAAATCGGCCTTGGCCGGCGCCGGCGACCCGAGCCCGCCCGATATCCATGTCTGGGCCAAAGGCCCTGTCGGCGAGGCGGCGCGCAACGAGCCGGACACGCTCCTCGAGCGCGATCTCGGCGGCGACGGCACCATCTTCGTCACCAGCCGCTCGCAGGCCTTCACCGGGATGCTCCTGCGCCTCATCGACAAGGGCATCTCCTTCGTCGAGATCGGCGGCAACGACGAGATCATGATCACGGTGACCGCGGGCGCGGAGATCACCGCTCCCGACGGCTCGCGCATCCTGTTCAACCAGCCGATCCCGGTATCGCCCGACACGCGCCGCATCGCGCTGACCGTCGCCGTGCGCAAGCTGCATTTGGTCCTGCCGGCTCTGGCCAAGGCCGGTGCCAAATTGGAACATGTTTACGCCGACGACTGAGGCATTTCGGTCACAGTGGCCGGCTGAGCAACCTTCGGAAACGTCCCGTCATCCACATTTCACAATCGCGGCCAAATCCCGCCTTGTTCGGCATGGATTGATGCGATTGGGGATTGGGAGGCAATTCGAAGGGACAAGACCGTGATCAAGACCGCCCTTGTCGCCATGACCATCGTCGGCTGCGACTGCGACGCCAAGCTCTGTGAGTATATCGGCGAGACGCCGGCCAAATGGTCGACGATCGCCGACTGCGAGGCGGCGATGAAGAGCCAGATGCTGCACCAGCGCAATTTCAACTATCCGCTGGTTTCAGGCATCTGCCGCGTCAAGGGCTCGGCCTCGTCGTCCGAGCTTGCCGCGAAAGCCTCCAGACCGGATCTGAAGCCCAGGAACCGCGTCGTCGAAACCATCGCCCCGCTGCCGCCCGAGCTGGACCATCGCCCCAGCGCCCCGGTCGGTGGAACGGTGACCGCCAGCGAAACGGAGGCCGCGAAACCCGTGGCCTTCGACGGGTCGGTCGATGGCGGACGCGCCGTGCTCTACCGCACCACGGCCGGCTATGCCGTGGTCAAGACCGATCTCAGCCGCGCCGCCGGCGCAACGGTGGACGCGGCGAAGCGCTCGGCGAACTGGCTGGCCGGTCTGACCGGGCTGTGAGCCTGTCCAACAAGGCGTGTCGAGACTCGAGTTAAGCCGGCCTCACCTGAACATCGTCACGCGCCCTACAGCTTGATCTTCAAGGTCTCCCAGAACTTGTCGATCAGCGGCTGTTCGGTGGCGTTGTCCTGGTCGCCGATGCGCGTGATGAAGAGCAGCCCCTGATCGACGGTGCCGAAGCCGACGATCTCGAAATCCGCACTGTCGGTGCGCGTCTTCACGGTGGCCTTGAGGCCCGTCAACTCCTTGCCGTCGGCGAGCTTGCGGGTCGTCGGCCGCTGCGTCAGCTGTCCACCCGCCCGGACCGTTTCCTTGGTCATCTCCTGCAGCATCAGCTGGGTGAGGGAGACCGGGTTCATCTTGTCGTATTTCTGCACCACGACGAGGGTGCCGAGCGCCGATGCCATCAGATACTGGGCGATGCCGTCGCCAAGATCGGTCTTGGTGACCGAATTGGTGCTCGGATGGACGAAGGAGAATGTGCCGCCCGAGAAGGTCGCGAAATCATTGTGGTCGATCCGCACCTTGCTGGTCTTGCCGCCGGGCAGCGTCACGTCGATATCCTCGCCCGGATCGATGTCGACCGTCACGCCGTCGATCGTCAGCTTGAACGCCTTCGGGTCGTCGGCACGGGTTGGTCCGGTGCAAAGCACGATCACCGCGAGCACTGCTGCCGCTAATCTCAGTCGCATATCCTGTCCTCTCCGCGCAGTTCTGATCACCGCGTTCGATGGCGGCCTCGTTTCGGCAGCCGAAGCCGCTTCCTTATCATTCCCCGATGACAATTGGCGTGGGCCGGTTCTCTGATTGATAAAGCCGACACATTGCTCGAAAATAATGCGCAAGGATATTGGCCTTGACCGGGGGGTGTCATGACAATTGCCATTCGTATCGCGCTATGCTTGCTGCTGGCGCTCGCTCCTTTGCATGCTTGGGCGCAAAGCGACGACAAGGCCATGATGATCGCCTCGGACGACGCCGAGATGGCCGCGGCAATCGAGAAGGCGCGATCCGGCCTGGATGAATTCCTGGCTTTGTCCGATGCTCCGCTGCCGGGAACCGATAAGTTCAAGCTGAAGGTGATGATCGTCGACGGCAATGCGACGGAGCATTTCTGGGTCATACCATTCAAGCGGACCGACACCGGCCTCGTCGGCATATTGGCGAACGAACCGGAAATCGTCCGCAACGTCGTCCTCGGCCAGAACATCGAATTCACCAGGGACGATATTTCCGACTGGGGCTACACCAAAAACGGCCATCAGGTCGGCAGCTTACCGTCTGCGTTATGCTCAAGAAGATGTCGAAGGAAGAGGCGGATAACCTGCGTTCTGCATACGGCTTCGATTGCTGAACCTTACCCGGCCGCCTCGTCCCTCGCGCCGATCTTGCGCACCAGCGCCGCCGTTGCCAGCATCGCGCCGAGATCGGTGATCATCGGCGCGACATGAATGGTGTAATCGATCGGCTGCGCAATATCCGGCAGCTCGAAGAAGTTCTTCGATCGCGGCATCAACAGAAAGCCGTCGCTGCCGCTGAGCGCCACCCGCGCCTGATCGTAGGGCCATGTCTCGCGTAGCCAGGTCAGCGCCTGCGCCATCCGGCCGGTCACCAGCGGCCGCGCCGCCTCGACATTGTCGGTGCGGAATTCATAGGTGGCATCGAGGTCTTCGACGCCGGAGGACAGCTCCTGCATCTTCGAGGCGAACATGCCGCGGAAGAAGTGCGTTACCTTACCGGCCTTGCGCGCCGCAACCAGCGTTCCCGGGAACGGCTCGATGGTCTCGAACGCGACGATGACGCCCTTGAAGGCAACCGTCTCGCTCTTGCCCGAGCCTTCCCAGAGCTTCGCCTCGTAAAGCTCGAACGCAAAATCCTCATAGCGTCCCGAAATGATGTCGTCGAAGCTCTGCCGGTTGAAAGCGCCGACGGTTTCGCGCGGCATCCTGTCGAAAGAGTTCGGCCGCACGCCGCGCTGGTAGCGCACATCGCGCACGAAGCCGAAGATCAGCGGCAGCAGCGTGTCGCGGAAGGATTGCTGCAGCCGCGTCGCCGGCCTCAGCGCCCGGAAATAGAGCACCATCGCCGCGACCATGCCGCCAAGGTAGAGAAAGACATGCGGCGTCGAGAACCACTGTTCGTGGGGATCGGCGGCGGCGTTGAACAGCCAGGCAATGAGCGCGACGAAGAAGACGACCAAGCCGACGAACACCGGCACCCGCCAGCGCACCTGCCGCTGGGCCGACGCCCGTTTCGCCTCATAGTCCTCGATGCCGCGCCTGATGCCCGCGATCACCGCCTCGCTCGGCATGAAATCCGCTGCTTCCATGGCCACCCCCGGCCGCCGCTGAGATGGGCTATGATAGCTGCTTTCGCGCGAAAGTCGCCTGCGCTCGCGGCGGTAGGCGGCTAGTTCCCCAACACAGGGATTTTGAAAGATTGCAGGCCTGTCGGCGGGCAAGGTTATCAACGTCCGTTGGGGGTAGTCAGCGCAAACGCTGGCGATGAGCTGAAGGCTGCCGGACCTCGTCATTCTAGGGTCTACGCGCGTCGCTTCCAAGTCACGGAATGGATCCTCGGGTCTGCGCGCGTCGCTATGCTCCTTGCTCCGCCCGTGGATGACGATCGCGACGGGCGTTTCAGCCAATCGCCAAGCATGGGATCTGCCAACGCACTCTGTGCCAGGGGACTAGTCCCTCAAGGTAGGAAAAATCGCCTCCAGCCGGCCAGCGACCCGCGGCTTGAGCGCGCCATCCAGGGCCTCGACCGGCACCAGCCGCTCATGGCTGCCTGCCCGCAACCGCATGAAGAAATGCATCCTGTAGGCGGCAATCGCGCCGCGCGTGGCCGGATCGGCGCTGACATCGACGACGAATATCGAGCCGACGCGTGCCGGCCAAGGCAGCCTGGCAAAGGCAGTGCCGAGGAAATCGCCAAGGCCATAGGCGATCACGCTGCCGCCGATGCGCCCGACGGGCTGCACGACATGGGAGTGATGCCCGACGATCAGCCGCGCGCCGCGATCCTGGAGCCGCCTCGCCAACGCCCGCGTCGCCGGCCGTGGAAAGTGCCGGAACTCCCAGTCCCAGTGCGGCACCGCGCAGGCGAGGTCGATGCCGGCAACAGCGTCGAGCGGCCATTCGGCCGCACGCCTCGAGATGCGCTCCTCGAACGGCGCGGCGTCCGTGTTGCGCCAGAGCGTAAAGGCGGCAAAGCCGATCGCCAGCGGTCCGGCGGCATGACGCTGGACCGGTCCGCCCGCAACCGTGCCGATGGTTCGAATCCCGAGCCGCCTGAGCGCCGCGAGCGTTTCCTCGAAACCGGCTATGCCCTGATCGAGCACATGATTGTTGGCCAGCGACAGCACGAGCCTGTCGCGCGCGATGCCGGCATTTTTCAGCGCATGCGCCAGGAAACGCTCGCTCATCGCGTGATGCGTGCCAAGCCACGTGCCCATTGCCGCATGTGGGCGTTCGACGATCGGGCTTTCGCAATTGCCGACCACGAGGTCGGCGGATGAAAGCAGCGCGGCGATCGCCGGATCGCATTCCGGCGCATCGCGATTGGCGACCGCCGAAATGTCGCCAACGAAGGCCACCCGTGCCTTCCGCATGGGCTGCGGATCGATCAACGTCGCCGCGGGCGCTGCCAAACCGTTCCGGTCGCCGGCAAGCGACGGTCTCAGCAGGCGAGGCAGCCACGACAGCTTGTAGGAGAGCGGATAATTCGACACGGACACGTCCAGTTTTGTCCTGTGTAGACTGTCTGACGGGCCGGTTGAAGCCGGCCGCCGAGTGATCCCGCGGCAGATATCTCGGGCTGGCCAAAATACGTGTATGCTCACCGCGCCCCGCGCAGTGGAGGACGATGACGATGTCGCTCAAAGCAGTGTTTGCAATTGCCCTGTCGATGTTCCTGCCGGCGTCCTTCGCCTGGGCGGAGATGCCGGACGCGGCCAAGTCGATGTTCGAAGCGAAAAGCGTGGCCGAGCGGAACACTGCGCTGGCGACGCTGGAGGTGGCAGCGGCCAAGGACCCGGCAGCGGCCTATGCGGCCGGCGCCGGCGAATTCTTCACCGCACTTGAGCTCCTCGCCGGCGGCCTGCATCGCCACGGGTTCGAGAGCCCGAAATCCTTCATGCTGCCGCTGATGCGGTTGCCCGTGCCGGACAATCCCAACCCGCAGCCGCTGACTTACGAAGAATTCCGAGCCATCCTGGTCGCCTTCCGCGACCGGCTCGAAAAATCCGCCGCCACGCTCGGCTCAGTCCCAGCCAACGCCGACATCGGCATGGTTGTCGACCTCACCCGCGCCGGTATCGATCTCAACGAAGACGGCGTGATTGCGCCAGACGAAAGCTTCGCCGCCATCATGGCGTCGCTCTCACGTGGCAGCATCGACACGAGCAATACCGCGCCCTCGCTCACCTTCCGCTTCGACCGCGCCGACGGTTTCTGGCTGCAGGGCTACGCCGAATTCCTGATGGCGCAGGCCGATTTCTGGCTGGCGCATGATTTCCGCAATGCCTTCGACGGCTCCTTCCACATGCTCTTCCCGCGGGCAAAACTGCCGCTACAGGACGCACTGGTGCCGCCGGACGGCGGCATGAGCGGCAACATGTTCGCCTCGGAATGGCGCTTCGCCGACTTCATCTCGTTGGTGCATCTCGTCAACTGGCCGGTGATCGAGCCGGAACGCCGGCAGGCCGCGCGCCGCCACCTGCTGGAGATGATCCGGCTGTCGCGCGAGAACTGGAAAGCAATCCTGGCCGAGACCGACAACGACCGCGAATGGTTGCCGGGACCACAGCAGAAGGGCATCAACCCACTGACCGGCCTCGAGGTCGGCGAGGAACAGGTGCAGGCCTGGCTGGCCACGCTGACGGTGGCCGAGGACCTGCTCGAAGGCCGCGTGCTGCTGCCGCATTTCCGCATCACCGGCAAGGGCATCAACATGAAGCGCTTCTTCGACGAGCCGAAACCCTTCGATCTGGTGCTGTCGATCACCGGCCCCGGCATCGCGCCCTATCTCGAAAGCGGCAAGATCCTCAGCAGCGACGATTTCGACCAGATCCAGCGCCAGTTCGGCGGCGCCGGATTTTTGACCTTTGCGCTGTGGTTCAACTGAGACATGGCAGGACTGGGTTCCGCGCCCCCCATGCAATGGGGGAGAGGTGGCTCGGCGAAGCCGAGACGGAGAGGGAGCGCCCTGCGAAGAACCCTCTCCGTCCGCTTCGCGGACACCTCTCCCCCGCCTCTGGCGGGAACCCAATCCTCGAGGTGGCGACAACCAATAGCGCTCGTGGCCCATAGCGGCCTGCAACACGCAGCATCGCCGCGGCGCTTGCCGCGACCGCAACGTCGGCGGTAGACGATACCCGGCTCACCAAGTCATGACGTCTCTCCTGACAGCCTTCTGTCAGCAGCGTCCGCGCTCGGCCGGCGCCCAATCAATCGGCCCTTTCCATTTTGGCCGAGTCCACCCATATTCGGGGTCATGGCCAGACATCCTGACAAGAAGACGCCTTCGCAAGACGGCGCGCCGAAGCGGCGCAACCCGCTGACCGAATTCCTCGACGCCGCCGAACCGCTGAACCCAGGCGGCTTCGCCGAAGCGCCGCAGGCAGAGTTTTCCGGCGCGCCGCTGACCGGCTCGATCTCCGATTGGGCCGGGCAGATCGAGCGCGAGGCGGAGAAGCAGCCGAAGGCGAAAGCACCGAAAAAGATACCCGAACGTTCCTCGGCGCCCGGACGCACGGCGCGCGGCACCTCGATGGGCGGCGCGGCGTCGGCGAAGGAACGCGCGGCTGCCGGCCTCAACCCGGTGGCCGGCCTCGACATCAGCTTGGAGGACGCCGAGTCGGTTTCCTCGAGCAGCGTCACCGCGACCGTCGCGGCACTGTCGGCGTTGATCGAATCCGGCAATCCGCTGCACAAGGACGGCCAGCTCTGGACGCCGCACCGACCCGCCCGGCCGGAAAAGTCGGAAGGCGGCATCGCCATCAAGATGGTATCGGATTTCGAGCCGGCCGGCGATCAGCCGACCGCCATCAAGGACCTCGTCGAAGGCGTCGACCGGAACGACCGCACCCAGGTGCTGCTCGGCGTCACCGGCTCGGGTAAGACCTTCACCATGGCCAAGGTGATCGAGGAGACGCAGCGCCCCGCCCTCATCCTGGCGCCCAACAAGACGCTGGCCGCGCAGCTTTACGCCGAGTTCAAGAAATTCTTCCCCGAAAACGCGGTCGAGTATTTCGTCTCCTACTACGACTATTACCAGCCGGAAGCCTACGTTCCGCGCACCGACACCTATATCGAGAAGGAATCCTCGATCAACGAGCAGATCGACCGCATGCGCCACTCGGCGACGCGCTCGCTGCTCGAGCGCGACGACGTCATCATCGTCGCCTCGGTCTCCTGCATCTACGGTATCGGCTCGGTCGAGACCTATACGGCGATGACCTTCCAGATGCAGGTCGGCGACCGGCTCGACCAGCGCTCCCTGCTCGCCGACCTCGTCGCCCAGCAATACAAGCGCCAGGACATCAACTTCGTGCGCGGCTCGTTTCGCGTGCGCGGCGACACGATCGAGATCTTTCCGGCTCACCTGGAAGACCGGGCCTGGCGCATCTCGATGTTCGGCGACGAGATCGAGTCGATCACCGAATTCGATCCGCTGACCGGGCAGAAGACCGGCGAACTGAAGAGCGTCAAGATCTACGCCAACTCGCACTATGTGACGCCGCGCCCGACCTTGAATCAAGCCATCAAGTCGATCAAGGAGGAGCTCAAGCACCGCCTGCAAGAGCTTGAAAAGGCTGGCCGTCTTCTGGAAGCGCAGCGGCTCGAACAGCGCACGCGCTTCGATTTGGAGATGCTGGAGGCGACCGGTTCCTGCGCCGGCATCGAGAACTATTCCCGCTATCTCACCGGCCGCCAGCCGGGCGATCCGCCGCCGACCTTGTTCGAATATGTGCCGGACAATGCGCTGATCTTCATCGACGAGAGCCACGTCACCGTGCCGCAGATCGGCGGCATGTATCGCGGCGACTTCCGCCGCAAGGCCACGCTTGCCGAATACGGTTTCCGCCTGCCCTCCTGCATGGACAACCGGCCGCTGCGCTTCGAGGAATGGGACGCCATGCGCCCGCTGTCGGTGGCCGTTTCGGCGACGCCCGGCGGCTGGGAACTGGAGCAGTCCGGCGGCGTCTTCGCCGAGCAGGTCATCCGCCCGACCGGGTTGATCGATCCGCCGGTCGAGGTGCGTCCGGCCAAGAGCCAGGTCGACGATGTCGTCGGCGAGATCCGGGACACGACCCGGGCGGGCTATCGCACGCTGGTCACCGTGCTGACCAAGCGCATGGCCGAGGACCTGACCGAATACCTGCATGAGAACGGCATCCGCGTCCGCTACATGCATTCCGACATCGACACGCTGGAACGCATCGAGATCCTGCGCGACCTGCGCCTCGGCGCCTTCGACGTGCTGGTCGGCATCAACCTTTTGCGCGAAGGCCTCGACATTCCCGAATGCGGCTTCGTCGCCATCCTCGATGCCGATAAGGAAGGGTTCCTGCGTTCGGAAACCTCGCTGATCCAGACCATCGGCCGCGCCGCCCGCAACGTCGACGGCAAGGTCATCCTCTACGCCGACCAGATCACCGGCTCGATGGAGCGGGCGATGGCGGAGACCAACCGCCGCCGCGAGAAGCAGATGGAGTGGAACACCGCCAACGGCATCACGCCGGAATCGGTCAAGTCGCGCATCGCCGACATCCTCGACTCGGTCTACGAGAAGGACCATGTCCGCGCCGACATCTCGCAGTTCACCGACGATGCCGGTGCGATGATCGGCAACAATTTGAAAACCCATCTCGAGGCGCTGGACAAGCAGATGCGCGATGCCGCCGCCAATCTGGACTTCGAGAAGGCCGCGCGCGTCCGCGACGAGATCAAGCGGCTGCGCGAGATGGAGCTTGCCATCTCCGACGATCCGCTGGCGCGCGAGGTGGAAAGCCAAAGTCCCGCATCGGGCCGCGAAAAGGGCAAGCACAACAAGGGCGTGGCCAAACATCGTACGGTCGAGGAACAGGAGCGCTTCCGCCAACTCGACGAAGCCCGCGCCGCCGAGGAGGCGGCCAAGGCTGCCCGGCCCAACCTCTTCCGCAAGCCGCATCTCGACGAGATGGGCGCCGACGGCGCCGTGCCGATGAAGAAGCCGCTGTTCGCCAAGCCGTCGATCGACGACATGGGGCCAGGCACGGACATGACAACCCCGGCCGGCGCGGTGTCGCGCTCGCTGTTCAAGAAACAGTCGGCGTCCGAAGCGCACGGTTCCGATTTCGGCATTCCCGGCGATCGCACCAAGCCGCTGTTCCGCAAGAACTCGCTCGACGAAATGACGGTGCGGCGGACGGAAAAGCCGGTCGAGGGAAAAGTGCCGGCGAAGCCAAAGCCGATCTCCCCCCAAATGGGCGAGATGTCCGGCAGGACAGAGGGGGGCGCGAAGGAACGCGACGACTCCTCTAAACCAATCGTTCGCCAGCGCGCCGGCATCGGTTCCTACGAAGACCCGGGTGACGAGCGCCGGCAGAAACGACGGCCGGGCAAGACCGGGCGGCCGGGGCAGTAGCGCCTTTTCCTTCTCCCCCTGTGGGAGAAGGTGGATCGGCGCGCAGCGCCGAGACGGATGAGGGGTGTTCCAGCGGAGTGAGACGTTTGCGTTCCCTGGAACACCCCTCATCCGACCGAGCTTCGCTCGGCCACCTTCTCCCACAAGGGGAGAAGGTAAAGCGCCCTTGCCACCAACCCCTCCCCCGGTGTACCCATCCCTCGTCTCGAACATCCTGAAGGAGGGCTGCGTGAACTATTACCACCATCGTCAGCGTGGCCCGATTTGCGCCCTGCGAGCTTGCTTGCAGGGCTGACCAGGACGGTCCGGGAATTTCCCCCGCTTCGATTTTTGGTCTGCCCTTCGTGGTGTCGCTGAGCTTGGCCTGATGGTCTGCCGGCGCGCCGTCAAAGTGCATTCGCCGGATTTTCCGGACAGACCAGAGAAATCGACATGGCCCTGATCAGCCTCAAATCCCTCGGCGTCACCATGAGTGCGCCGCTCTTCTCCAATCTCGACCTCACCGTCGCCGCCGGCGATCGCCTCGGCATCGTCGCGGCCAATGGCCGTGGCAAATCCACGCTTCTCAAATGCCTGGCCGGCGAGTTCGAAGCCACCTTCGGCGACATCACCCGGTCGCGTGGCCTGCGCGTCGGCCATGTTGAGCAATCCGTCCCTGACGCATTGCTCGGCCGCAGCTTCCATGACGTCGTCGCCGATGCCTTGCCGGCCGAGCAGCGCGACAGCGAGCTCTGGCGCGTCGATGTCGTGCTGGATTCACTCGAAGTGCCGGAAGACATGCGCGCCCGGCCGATGCGCGCGCTGAGCGGCGGCTGGCAGCGGCTGGCACTGATCGCGCGCGTCTGGGTCACCGATCCGGACGTGCTTCTGCTCGACGAGCCGACCAATCATCTCGACCTCGTCAGGATCAGCCAGCTGGAAACATGGCTGAACGCGCTGCCGCGCGAGGTGCCGGTGATCATCGCCAGCCACGACCGTGCCTTCCTCGACGCCACCACCAACCGCACGCTGTTCCTGCGTCCCGAAGACTCGTCGGTGTTCGCGCTGCCTTATTCCCGCGCCCGGCAGGCGCTCGACGAGCTCGACGCATCGACGGCGCGCAAGTTCGAGCGGGACATCAAGATCGCCCAGCAGCTGCGCAAGCAGGCCGCCAAACTCAACAATATCGGCATCAATTCCGGCAGCGACCTTTTGACGGTGAAGACCAGGCAGCTCAAGGAGCGGGCCGAGAAGCTGGAGGATGCCGCCGTGGCGGCGCATCGCGAGCGCTCGGCCGGCGCGATCAAGCTGGCCAACCGCGGCACCCACGCCAAGGTGCTGATCACGCTGGAGGACGCGGCGGTCGAAACGCCTGACGGCACGCTGCTGCTCAGGACCGGCAAGCGCCACATCTGCCAGGGCGATCGCATCGTGCTGCTTGGCCGCAACGGCGTCGGCAAGACGCGCTTCATCGCGATGATCCGCGACGCCATCGCCGAGCCGGGTTCGGTCGCGGACATCAAGGTGACGCCGTCGACCGTGCTCGGTTACAGCGACCAGGCGCTGTCGGGCATCGATGGCGACGACACACCGCTTACGATGGTCTCGCGCCGCTTCGAGGTCGGCGAGCAACGCGCCCGCTCGCTGCTCGCCGGCGCCGGCGTCGCGATCGAGATGCAGGATCGGAAGATCGGCGCTCTGTCCGGCGGACAGAAGTCGAGGCTGATGATGCTGGTGCTCCGGCTCGTCCATCCCAATTTCTATCTGCTCGACGAGCCGACAAACCATCTCGACATCGACGGCCAGGAAGCGTTGGAGGACGAATTGTTGAAGCATCAGGCGAGCTGCCTGCTCGCTTCGCATGACCGCTCCTTCATCCGCGCCGTCGGCAACCGCTTCTGGCTGATCGACAGGCGGCGACTGACCGAGGTCGACGACCCTGAGGCATTCTTCCGCTCGGTCGCCGAAACGCCGAACTGAGAGACAATATCTGCTGGGCTGGCACCGCCGGCCCGGCAATACTTTTCCATCTGCTAAAAAAGGAGCATCTTGAATTGCTCAAACATGGAGGGAACGGGCCATGCGTGCAGTGGACATCGTCAGCAATCTCTACCAGGCCTATGCGGAGCGTGACATCGAGGGCGCCCTCGCGCATTGCGCCGAGGATGTCGTGTTCCGCTGGATTGCCGATCCCCGGCAATCGCGTCATGCCGGCACCGCGCACGGCAAGCAGGAATTCCTCTCCAGGCTCCTGGCGCTCGACGACGACTTCGAATACCGGCACTTCGTCCCGGTCGAGATCGTCGACGGCGGCGACAAGGTCGCGGCACAGGTCGAGATCCACATGACGCGACGCGCCACCGGCGAGGAGTTCATCATGCGCACCGCCGATTTCTGGACGGTGCGCGACGGCGAGATCGTCGAGATGGTGGAATATTACGACACCGCGCTGGCCGCGTCGGTGTTCTGAAAAAAGATCGCAGCGATCTGTCGGATCGCCTGCTGCCGCCTCGTCCTTGGGACGCCGACACGATGATGCCGGCATCAACCAGGGAGAACCAACATGTCGGTACTGTCGTCCATCGGCCGCCTCGCCAACCGCTATGCCGCTGCGCGTGCCCGTCATCGCAGCGAGCGCATCCTGCTTTCGCTGCCCGCCGAACTGCGCAAGGACATCGGCTTTCCGGAAATCTTCGAAACGCGCGACAGCCGCCGCGCCGCCACGTTCTCGGCGAAGGTCATATAAAGTGGCATATCCAATGCGATTGTTCTCCGGTCGCCCGGACTGCCGGGAACCGGCCCTTTAGAAAATTTTCGAGAGGCATGTAGGATCGCCGCCGCTTCGTCCGTCCTTGGGTGGCAAACCAGATCAACCCGTGAAGAGGAACACGAGAATGAACGACCAGACCCCGCCCCGCGCCAAGGTCCTTGGCGGATTGACCCCCTACCTGCAGGTCGACGGCGCCATCAACGCCGCCGAATTCTACAAGAGGGCTTTCGGCGCGGAGGAAGTGTTCGCCTATCCGCCGGACGACAAGGGCCGCACCATGCACATCCATCTCTATGTCAACGGCTCGACGCTGATGCTGGGTGATGCCTATCCCGAGCACGGCCATCCGCACCAGGCGGCGCAGGGCTATACGCTGCAGCTCCATCTCGGCAGCGACGATATCGATGCCTGGTGGAAGCGCGCGGTCGATGCCGGCTGCGAGGTCGTCACCCCGCTCCAGGTGATGTTCTGGGGCGACCGCTGGGGCCAGGTGAAAGACCCCTTCGGCGTCGCCTGGGCGATGAACGCGCCGGTGAAGTGAGCCCTTCTACCTCTCCCCCTGTGGGAGAGGTCGGATTGCCCCGAATTGCCCTTCGCAATTCGGCTGGCAATCCGGGTGAGGGGTAAGCTTGGCGCCAAGCTGGAACACCCCTCATCCGTCTCGGCGCTGCGCGCCGATCCACCTTCTCCCACAGGGGGAGAAGGGAGAGCTGCACCCAACCGAGGAGTTTCATCATGTCCTATGTCGATGGTTTCGTGCTTGCCGTGCCGAAGGCAAATCTCGACGACTACAAGAAGCTGGCCAACAAGGGCGGCGCCGTCTGGATGGAGCATGGCGCGCTCGCCTATGTCGAATGCGTCGGCGACGACGTGCCTTACGGCGAGCTGACCTCGTTCCCGCGCGCCGTGCAGGCGAAGGACGATGAGGTCGTTATCTTCTCCTGGGTCGTCTACGAATCCAGACAGAGCCGCGACGCGGTCATGGCCAAGGTGATGGCCGATGAGCGTCTCAAGATGGACTGGTCCGCCATGCCATTCGACGGCAAGCGCATGATCTTCGGCGGCTTCCAGCCGTTCATGGAGCTGTAGTCGGGCGGCCCATCGGTCGTCATCCACGGGCGGAGCAGGAGCGGAGCTCCTGCGCAGACCCGAGGATCCATGCCGTGACATAGAGGCGCCGCTACGGTCCAGAATTCTGTTCCGCTGCAATCTTCGCGCAGGTAACGGCATGGATTCCAGGGTCTCCGCGATGGAGCTTCGCTCCTGCTTCGCCCTGGAATGACGAAATTGCGAGGCAGCGGCTAATCTCGAAGGTCTGCGATGACTCAGAGCAAACGGCCTACCGGTATAATGCCGCCCTATCCGTTCTGGAGCTTGTCCAGCAGCGGCTTGAGTTTATCCCCATACCGCTTCCATAGATCGACGGAGCCCTGATACATCGGCTGGCGCACCTGCGCCGCCGATGCGGTGCGCACCGGCCGGTCGGTCTCGTGGAACGACAGCACCTTGTCGTCCCAAGGCAGGCCGAGATACGCCATCAACGCCCGCGTCTGCCCTTCCTGGTCGGCGACGAAATCCTCATAGCGGACATCGTGCACGACGCCCGGCAGCACCTTGTGCCAATGCGCCATGATGTCGGTGTAGAGATTATGGAAGTCGGCGAGCTCGCCGAGGTCGTAGCCGTAGCGGTGGCTGTCGCCGCGGAAATGCACCTTGAAGATCGACAGGCACGTCGCCGCCGCATCGCGCGCGCAATGGACGATCTTGGCCTTCGGCAGCATCATGTGCAGGAAGCCGACCAGCAGGAAGTTGCCCGGCATCTTGTCGGTGACATGACGATAGCCCGGATAGCGGGCATGCAGCATGTCGAGATAGGCCTGGCCGGCTTCGGCGAAGGCCTTGTCGGGCACGTCGGCGATACCGGCGGGAAAGCCGCCCGGCATGTTCATCGGAAACTGCTTGCCGACGGCCGTCTTCAGGATGTTCAACTCGCCGGCGCCAAGGACCTGGGGGTGGCTGGCGATGATCTGCTCGACCAGCGTGGTGCCGGAACGCGGCATGCCGACGACGAAGATCGGCGTGTCGTCGGAAATGCCGCTTGGCCTGTGCTTCTCGAAGAAGGCCGTGTCGAAGGCATCCTTCATTGCCTCGAACTCGTTGCGCGTGCGGGCTGCATCGTAGTTGATGACCTTGCGGCGGATGGCATTGCCCTCGGCGAAATAGTCGAAGGCGCGGCCATAATCCTTGAGGTCGTCATTGACCTTGCCCAGGCCGAAGGAGAGCTGCATGCGCGCGAGGCTGCCCTGCGGCGCCTTGGCGTGCTCGGCCTCCATGCCGGAGAGTTCCTTGTCGCGCTCGGTCTGGCGCTTGACCTGTGTCAGCAGAAGCCAGGCTTTGGCCATGGCGGGAGCGATCGCCACCGCTTGGCGCGCGAGATCGGCGGCCTCGTCGAGCTTGCCCTTCTCCATCATCGCGACGCCCAGCCCGTAGAGCAGCTCGGCGTCCTTCGGCCGGATCGACAGCGCCTCGCGAAACAGCGCGATCGCCTCGTCCAGCCGTCCGGCTTCCTGCAGCGTCTCGGCAAGGCCGATGCGCGCGCGGACATGGAACGGGTTGCGGCCGATCGTGCCGCGATAGATCTCCTCGGCCGCGTCAAACTGGCCAAGTTGCTTCAGCGACGAACCGAGATTGTCGCGCGCGGCCAGTTGGTCCGGCCGGATATCCACCGCGCCGCGGAAGAAATCGACCGCGGCGGCGATGCGCCCCAGGTCGCGCATGACCGTGCCCATATTGTTGAGGAAGTCGGCATTCTCGGGCTGCAAGGTCACCGACTGCTCGATGAGGTCGAGCCCTTCTTCGCTCCTGCCGGTCTGGTGCAGCAGCAATCCGAGGAAATGCAGCGCGGCGGCATGGTTTGGCTGCTGCCCCAGGACCTGCCGGTAGAGTGCCTCGGCCTCCTGGCGCCGGCCTGCCTGATGCAGTTGCAGCGCCTTTTGCACATACGGGTCGAGCGGGCTGGCCGAGCCACCTGGCCTGCCACCGGCGTTTGCCGCTCTTCTGTGATCTCTGTTAATGGGAAACCTGCCGTGTTTGTTGGTCCGCCGGACCTAAGCCATGCGGGCAAGAGATTCAAGACAAAGCGTCAGCGCCCAGCGCGGTATCCATTCGCGAAGGTGGACGCCGCCGCCTTCTCAGCAGGGCCCGTCGCCGACGATGCGATAGTCCGCCGCGCGCGCCTCGCATGCGTTCGGGAAGGTGCGCACTTGTCCGTGGCGCCTGCCGCAAACCGGCGCGTATTCGCGCGTGCAGAACGTCTGCTCCCCACCACCACCGTCGCGGCAAGGACCTTCGCGCACGATGCGGTAGCCTTCCGTTTCAGCCAGGCAGGCATTGGCGAAGGTCTGGCGGTCGCCGCCGCGCCGGGCGCAGACCGGTTGGTATTGCATGGTGCAGAGCTGCGGATGTGGCTGGGGCGGCCGCGGGCGCGGGCCATCGTCGACGACGAGGGTGCAGGCCGCCAGCAGCGCGGACAGCATGAAAATGACGATGCCCTGCCGCGAGACCGCAAGAAACCGCATATGTCCCTTCTCCATCCCGGCGCGTGACGCCGGCTCGCGATCCTCGCATTCCCCGCCACAAACGCAACCACCGTTTGTGGAGCCGAGAGCAGCCTCGCGCTGGCCCATGCTTGGCCCGTCTCTGGCCGATGACCGGTGAAGAGGCCGGGTCTATCGAGACCCCAGCGTTGGACGCGCCGCGGGCCGCCCGCGAGCGTCGTATTGCAACCTTCACGTTTCCGTGTAATAAAAACCATGTTCGGGCATTTGCGACCCGGAGAGCGGAACGTTTTGGACGACCTTTCCCCGATAAGTGTGAATCTCTGACAACCCCGTTTTTCGGCGGGGGGTTTGACCATGCGCGAATGCATGACCGCCGAAGCAACCACCAGGATTTGCCCAAGGCGCGAGGCAGCGGGCAAACCACAAGACTGACACGGGTGAAGGAGTTTTCCCCAATGGCCCAGACCGGTACCGTAAAGTTCTTCAATGCCACCAAAGGCTTCGGCTTCATCACGCCGGATGGCGGCGCCAAGGACGTGTTCGTCCACATTTCCGCGATCGAGGCCTCTGGCCTGCGCACGCTGGTCGACGGCCAGAAGGTCACCTTCGACGTCGAGCCGGACCGCATGGGCAAGGGCCCGAAGGCGGTCAACCTGCGCGCCGCCTGATCGCCGGAACCGCCTGTCCTTGCGGATGCAATGATGCGGCAGGATCGTGAACCGGCTTCTGGACAGGCCTGAAATTGCGAAGGCGCGACCGAAACGGTCGCGCCTTTTTTTGCGCGCAAATGCCTGCATCGGCAGGCGAAAACTTTCTCTTGCCGATAGCGCTAAAATAAAGGACAAATTTCCTCTCGGGCAGTTTTGCCGGCCCGAGACTTGACTTGATGGGATCAAAGGAGTTTCCCATGCCGCAGACCGGCACCGTCAAATTCTTCAACCATGCCAAGGGCTTCGGCTTCATCACGCCCGATGATGGCGCGAAGGATGTCTTCGTCCACATCTCGGCTGTGCAGGCGTCGGGCCTTCCCGGTCTTGAGGATGGGCAGAAAGTGACATTCGACACCGAGCCGGACAAGCGCGGCAAGGGTCCGAAGGCCGTCAATCTGTCGATCGGCTAAGCCGGCTCACGACGGATCCGACGGAAGCTTTTGAGGCGGGACCGCTCCCGCCCGGAATGGATTGTGCCCAGGTCCGGAAAAGTCGACCCGGCTTCGAAAAAATCGCCCAGGCTCGAAAAAGTCGCCCGGGCTCGAAAAATCGCCAAGCCACGAAAAATCGCCAGGCCACGAAAAATCGTTTGCGCCGATTTCCGTTCAGCCTCCGTTCAGCCAAGGTCTTCTATTAACCTTTGCTAAAGCCGGTCTGTATCCCCCAAAAAAATGCGCGGGCCGGCGCGAAGGAGACCGAAAATGAACCGCTTTCTCAAGACCGCCATCCTGAGCGTTGGCATTGCCGCGACCACCTTGGTCACCTTCTCGGCGGCCAATGCCGATGACTGGCGCTGGCGCCATCATCACGACCGTGGCGGTGATGCCCTCGCCGCCGGCGTTGTCGGCCTCGCGGCGGGCGCCCTGATCGGCAGCGCGCTCAGCAACCCCGGGCCGCGCTATTACGAACCGGCCTATGGTGACGACTATTATGTCGACCGGCCGGTGCGTCGCTATTACGTGCAGCAGCCGCGCTATTACGTGCAGCCGCGTACCGTCTATGCCGACCGCTATGCCGAGCCGTGGACCCGCGCCTGGTACGAGTATTGCTCGGACCGCTACCGCAGCTTCAACTCGCGGACCGGCACCTTCACCGGCAATGACGGCGACCAGCACTTCTGCGTCGCCAACTAAGCCAACCCAGGGTTCCCTCCCCAAGAAAAGCGTCGCCTCCGGCGGCGCTTTTTTTTTGAAGCACTCGCCAATGATGGCTGCGCCGGGATTCAGGTCAGGCCGAGCCGAGGGCGACGGGTTCCGTCGGCACAGCCTAAAGCACATCGCGCTGAAACGGATTCAGGCGACGCGCTTTAGGTCCTTTGTTTGATGCATGTCGTTGCCGCAAAACCGAGGTCACTTTTGCGCGACATGCATTAGGTCAGAAACGGATTGGTCCGCCGTTCATCGCCGAAACGGCTGCCCGGGCCATGGCCGCAGATGAAACCTATGTCGTCGCCAAGCGGCAGGAGCTTGCCCTTGATCGAGGCGATCAGCGCGGCATGGTCGCCGCCGGGCAGATCGGTGCGCCCGATCGAGCCGCGGAACAGCACGTCGCCGACATGCGCGAACTTGGCCGCCCGGTTGTAGTAGACGACATGGCCCGGCGCGTGCCCCGGGCAATGCAGCACCTCGAATTGATGATTGCCGAACGACACCGTTTCGCCTTCGGCAAGGAAGCGGTCCGGCACGCAGTTGCGCACGCCGGCGATGCCGTAGCGCCTGCCCTGGTTCTCGAGATTGTCGAGCAACATCTTGTCGGCCTCGTGCGGGCCGATGATGTCGATGCCCAGCGCATCCTTGAGCTCCATCGCGCCGCCGGCGTGGTCGATGTGGCCGTGCGTGATCCAGATGGCGCCGGCGGTGATGGCATTGTCCTTCAGCACCGACAGGATCTTGTCGACATCGCCCCCGGGATCGACGACGACGCCCGTCTTGTCGTCCATGTCAAACAGGATGGTGCAATTCTGCTGGAACGGCGTGACCGGCACGATGCCGGCATTGAGCTGACCCATGGCTTTCCTTTCGAGATGTAGCCGTGATGTAGAGGCCATGGCGTGCCGCGTCCACCGTCGGCCGACGCGAATAGTCCGCAAAAGGAAATGGGCGGCCGAAGCCGCCCATTTTGAAACCTGAAGTGGCAGGCCTTACTTCTTCATCGCGCCCATGACCGCGCCGATGATACCGGTCAAGATAGCGCCGCCGCCGGCGCCTCCAAGGATGTTCTTCAGATCGATCGCGCTTCCCGCCGCTCCCGCGGCTGCTGCCGGATCGGCGCCGCCGAGCAGGCTACCGAGGATGGCTGCACCACCGACGCCGCCGATCGCGCCGCCGAGAATTTTGGTGAGCTGGCCCATCGCCGCCTGCTTCAGTGCCACACCTACTGCCTGTCCGCCGATAACACCCGCAATCACCTGTACAACGATCTGAACAATCGTGTTCGTATCCATGTAACTGGTCCCTCCATAGCCGCCAGCCTCCTCGGGCCGACACCACCATGAGACGCCGAACCGTTCGAAAGTCAAATGCGCGAAAGCTTAAATAAAAGGGGCGGCTCGAAAACCGCCCCTGTTGCATAAAAAAGCTGTGACTAAACGCTATTCTGCGGCAATCGCATGCTTTGGTTGCACTGCGGCAGAATAGTCGTTCATCAACGTCTTGGCGATCTCGCCGACCTCGAATCGGTACGGACCGATCTCCGAAACCGGCGTGACCTCGGCGGCGGTGCCCGTGAGGAAGCACTGCTCGAAACCTTCGAGTTCCTCCGGCATGATGGGGCGCTCGATCACTTCGAAACCGCGATCCTTCGCCAGGCCGATCACGGTGCGGCGGGTTATGCCGTCGAGGAAGCAGTCAGGCGTCGGCGTATGGATCTTGCCGTCCTTGACGAAGAAGATGTTGGCGCCGGTGGCTTCCGCCACCTGGCCGCGCCAATCGAGCATCATGGCGTCGGCGTAGCCCTTGGCCTCGGCGGCGTGCTTGGACAGCGTACAGATCATGTAGAGGCCGGCGGCCTTCGACTTGGACGGCGCGGTGCGCGGATCGGGCCGGCGCCATTCGGCGACATCGAGGCGGATGCCCTTGAGCTTCTGCGCCGGATCGAAATAGCTCGGCCACTGCCAGATGGCGATGGCGCAGTTGATGCGGTTGTTCTGCGCCGAGACGCCCATCTGCTCGCTGCCGCGCCAGGCGATCGGGCGCACATAGGCGTCCTGGAAACCCTGCTTCTTCAGCAGCGTGCGGCAGGCCTCGTCGATCTCGGCGACCGGATAGGGAATCTTGAAGCCGAGCAGGCGCGCCGATTCATGCAGGCGTTCATTATGCTCGGTCAGCTTGAAGATCTGGCCGCCATAGGCGCGCTCGCCCTCGAAGACGGCGCTTGCATAGTGCAGGCCATGGGTCAGCACATGGACCTTGGCGTCGGCCCATTTGACGAACTCGCCGTTCATCCAGATGAAGCCGTCCAATTGATCGAAGGGAACGGATGCCATGGAAACCTCCCGCGGGCAGGCGCCCGCAAATCGTGGTGTTTTTAAAGCCTTTCGCACCGGCCTCGCCCAGGATCCGAAACGCTGGCCAATGCTTGAAAGCGTAGGCGGATATTCAATCCGTGGCAAACTCAGGAAGTTCCGGAAAAACGGCTTCCCCTTGCCTTTTCGTTCGCAATCCGCCGAAAAGCTTGTCAAAAATTATCATTGCCCGGAAATTACGTCAATAGTACTGACATAATTCCCGCCTCGCATGGAGAAATGATGACGAGCCCCGCAGCCGGTAAACCGATCAGGACGGCGATCGCCGATGAGGACGGCATCGACTTCGCCATCATCGAACTTTTTTTCTTCGCCTATCGCGATTTCACCTCCGACCCGGACCAGATACTGGCCGACTACGGCTTCGGCCGCGCCCATCATCGCGTGCTGCACTTCGTCAACCGCAGGCCGGGCCTCACCGTCGCCGAACTGCTCGATGTGCTGAAGATCACCAAGCAGAGCCTCGCGCGGGTTTTGAAGCAGTTGATCGACACCGACCATATCGTCCAGGTGCAAGGTCCGCGCGACCGCCGGCAGCGCGAACTCTACCCGACCGCCAAGGGTCGCGCCTTGGCCTTGGCGTTGGCGCGGCCACAGTCGCGCCGCATCCGTGCGGCATTGGAGGATTCCGGAGCCACCGAACGCGCCACGATCGAGCGCTTCCTGGAAGCGATGGTCAATCCGGAACTAAGAGCGCAGATCGACATTGTGCCTGCGCAAACATCGGGGAAGAACCATGGAGACCATTGAGAAGGTCGATCATCCGGCAGCGCCCGACGATGACGCGCCGCATCTTCTGGTTGTCGATGACGACACGCGTATCCGCAACCTGCTCAAGCAGTATCTGTCCGAGAACGGCTTTCGCGTCACCGTGGCCGGCAATTCCGGCGAGGCCAGGCGCAAGCTCGCCGGCCTCGACTTCGACCTACTGGTGCTCGATGTCATGATGCCGGGTGAAACCGGCGTCGACCTTACCAAGGCGCTGCGGGCCGAGAAAAATGTGCCGATCCTGATGCTGACGGCGCTGTCCGAGACCGACAGCCGCATCACCGGACTGGAAGCCGGCGCCGATGATTACCTGCCGAAACCGTTCGATCCGCGCGAACTGATCCTGCGCATCAACAACATTCTGCGCCGTGGCGGCCCGGCGGCCACGCCGAAGGTCGAGCAGCTGGTGTTCGGGCCCTACACGTTCCAGATCGCCAAGCGCGAATTGAAGCGCGGCGGCGAAGCGCTTAAGCTGACCGACCGCGAGCAGGAGATCCTCGCGATCTTCGCCGCGCGGGCGGGCGAGACCATACCGCGCCACGAGCTAGTGGGCGATGAATCGGATGTCGGCGAACGCACCATCGACGTGCAGATCAACCGGCTGCGCCGCAAGATCGAGCGCGATCCGTCCAATCCGGTATGGCTGCAGACGGTGCGCGGTATTGGGTATCGGCTCAGCGTCGAATAAACTACCGTCGAAGGCCCTTTGCTGAACAGGCCATCGACGAGCGGAAGGGCGAATGGCGACCACGCAACTGGAACAGCCTGAAGGAGGCGGCCCCGGCGATCTCGCGCTGCGGACGCTGAGGGCGATGCCGCGCGCCTGGAACCGGTTCTGGCGCCTGGTCGCGCTCTACATGCCGAAGCGGCTCTACGCCCGCTCGCTGATCATCGTCATCGCGCCGATGATCCTGCTGCAGTCGGTTGTTGCCTTCGTCTTCATGGAACGGCACTGGCAGACGGTAACCCAGCGCCTGTCGCAGGCGACGATCTCGGACATAGCGGCCGTCATCGACATGATGGAGACCTATCCGCATGACGCCGACTACGCCAACATCATCCGCATCGCCCAGGACCGCATGCAGCTGAAGGTCGATCTTTTGCCGCCCGACCCGCTGCCGCCGCCCGGCCCGAAACCGTTCTTTTCGATCCTCGACGAGGCGCTGTCGTCGGAGATCACGAGACAGATCAACCGTCCGTTCTGGATCGACACGGTCGGCAACTCGAATGTCGTCGAGGTCCGCGTCCAGCTCGAAGGCAAGGTGCTGCGCGTTTTCGTGCGGCGCAGCCAGGCATATGCCTCCAACACCCACATCTTCCTGATCTGGATGGTCGGCACCTCGCTGGTTCTGTTGATGATCGCCATTCCCTTCCTGCGCAATCAGATCAGGCCGATCCTGACGCTGGCCGAAGCCGCCGAGAGTTTCGGCAAGGGCCGGCCGATGCCGCGCGATTTCCGCCCCCGCGGCGCTGAGGAGGTTCGCCGAGCGGGTTTCGCTTTCATCCAGATGCGTGAGCGCATCGAGCGCCAGATCGAGCAGCGCACCGCCATGCTGACCGGCGTCAGCCACGACCTCAGGACCATCCTCACCCGATTCAAGCTCCAGCTGGCGCTGGCTGGCGGCAAATCCGAGACCAAGGCCGCGCTGAACCAGGACATCGACGACATGCAGTCGATGCTGGAAGGCTATCTCTCCTTTGCCCGTGGCGAGGCCACGGAAGATACCGGCCGTTTCGACCTCAACGCCTATTTCCAGAAGCTTGGCGAGGAAGCGCAATTGCGTGGCTGCAAGCTCACGACGACGCTGACCGGTGATCCGGCCGTGCATGTGCGGCCGAACGCCTTTGCCCGTTTGCTGTCCAACGTCATCGGCAATGCCTTCCGCTATGCCAAGACCGTCGAGGTCCACGCCAATCATGGCCGCGGCTCGCTCACCGTCACCATCGACGACAACGGGCCGGGCATCGCTGCCGACAAGCGCGAAGAGGTGTTCAAGCCTTTCCTGCGGCTCGACGAGGCGCGCAACCTCGACGCCAGCGGCACTGGACTTGGCCTGTCGATCGCCCGCGACATTGCCCGCAGCCACGGCGGCGACATCGGCCTCGAGGACAGCCCGCTCGGCGGCCTGCGCGCCGTGATCAAGGTGCCCGCCTAGCCAGAGCATGATCCCGAAAAGTGGAAGCCGGTTTTCGGATAAGATCATGCTCAATCAAAAACAGCTTCATCCGCGCGTCATGAAATCATGGTCAAGAGCGCGCATGAAGCGCGCGACCCTCGTTGATTCGGCCCTGCCGCCCTGCTTCGATCCCGTGCCCAGCCGGGTGCGCTGGAGCGAGGCGCGGGCCGCTGCCTGGTTGCCGTTCCGGCACCGCGCCGGCGCGTCCGATAGCCATTCCGGCAAAGGATCATCATGCACATCAGGATCGCCATGCGTATCCTGATGGTCACCGACGCATGGCGGCCGCAGGTCAATGGCGTGGTGCACACGCTGGAACGCCTTACCGAGGCGCTGAAACCCTTCGACGTCGAGCTCGATTTCCTGACGCCGAACCGCTTTCGCACCTTGCCGATGCCGACCTATCCCGACATCCGGCTCGCATTGACGACGCCGGGCCATGTCGCGCGCATGATCGACGCCGCCAAGGCCGACCACATCCACATCGTCACCGAAGGTCCGCTCGGCATCATGGCGCGCCGGCATTGCCGAAAGGTGGGCCGCCCCTTCACCACCAGCTACCACACGCGCTTTCCCGAATATCTCAGCGCCCGCCTGCCGGTGCCGGAGCGCTGGGCTTACAGCTGGCTGCGCGACTTCCACAATTCGGGACAGGGCACGCTCGTCGCGACGCAATCGCTGGCGGACGATCTCGCGACACGCGGCTTCACCAAGCTGAGGCCCTGGACACGCGGCGTCGACACCGACCATTTCCGGCCCGACAAGCGCAAGGAAACCGGCTTCCCCCGCCCGGTTTTCCTGTGCGCCGGCCGCGTCGCGATCGAAAAGAACCTGACCGCCTTCCTTGATCTCGACCTGCCCGGCAGCAAGGTTATCGTCGGCGAGGGACCGGAGCTGGCAAAGCTCAAGGCGCGCTATCCCAAGGCGCATTTCCTCGGCCATCGCCCGAACGACGAACTGGCCGAGATCTACGCGTCGGCCGATGTCTTCGTCTTCCCGAGCCGCACCGACACCTTCGGCAACGTCATCATCGAGGCGCTGGCCAGCGGAACGCCCGTCGCCGCCTATCCGGTGACCGGACCGATCGACATTGTCGGCGATGGCGTCGGCGGAGCCGTGTCGAACGATCTTGGTGAAGCGGCGATGAAGGCGCTTCACGTCGACCGCGCCGAAGCCCGCCAGCGCGCGATGCGCTACAGCTGGCAGGCCTGCGCCGAAATGTTCCTCGACGTGGTCGACGAAGCGCTGGGCATGCCAGGCAAGCGCGCCGATCAGGATCGGCTGGCTCAAGGTCGCCCCAGCCTCGTCCTAGAATAGGCGCCCGCCGTCCGGCACTTTACGCTCGATGGCGCCGAGCACCACCGCGCCTTCTTCATCGGGAAAGCCGAGCGTCAGCACTTCCGACATGAACGGGCCGATCTGGCGCGGCGGGAAATTGACCACCGCGAAGATCTGGCGGCCGATCAGCGTTTCCGGCGCGTAGTATTTGGTGATCTGCGCCGACGACTTCTTCACCCCGATCGCCGGACCGAAATCGATCTTCAGCTTGATCGCCGGCTTGCGCGCCTCCGGAAACGGCTCGGCCTCGACGATCGTGCCGGCCCGGATGTCGACACGGTCGAAATCGGCAAAGCTGATCTCGGGCTTGCGCTCGCTGCTGGAACTCATCGGTGATGTCGGCCTGGCTCAGGCGTTTCCATGGGTCTCGAAGAGCACGCTGGACAGCGCGTCCTTGGCCGATGTACCCGACCAGACGACGAACTGGAAGGCCTGGAAATAGCATTCGCAGGCCTCGAGCGCCGAGGACAACAGCACCTCGACCTGCTGGCTCGACGGCTCGACCCCGCCGGCAAGCAGCAGCGACTGCCTGAACATGATCGCGCCTTCCTGTTCCCACAGGTCGAAGTGACCGAACAGCATCTGTTCGTTGATCAGCGACAGCAGCCGCATCACTTCCAGCGCACGCGTTTCGGGCACCTTGATGTCGAAGGCGCAGGCCAGATGCAGCGCCTCGAAATCCTCCATCCAGGAAAAGGAGACATGGTAGTCTGTCCAGCTGCCGGCCACCGAAATCGCAATCTCGTCGTCGCCGGCGCGCTCGAAGGACCAGTCGTTGTTGTGGGCCACCTGCTCGATGACATCCACCGGGTGGATTTCGCGGGAGAATTCGAGTTCGAGGAGTTCCATGAATGCTTCCTGTGTTCAGGGGAGCGCCACACGCTCCGCGGGGCACACACGACGAACAATCTTGTCTAGAACTCGGACGGTCAGGACTTTCCAACGCAAAGACCCCAACCGGACCCCACCGCCCGGCGCATGACCCTGCTTCGAATCATGCAACAAATTCAGTCTATTGATCGGGAGTCGCGTGAACAGCCCAATTTTTCGCACTGCGTCATCCGCATGTGGAAAGGTGGCTGTCACAAAGATTCATGCAATGCCGGTAAGCGATTCACGGCAAAGCGATTTTTCGGATCGCGCTATGTGGAAAAGTTTAACGATTATTTTTTTGCGCGGGGCTTTGCAGCACCCGCAGGTGCGGCCTGCCCGGTCAGTTCGGCGAGCCTGGCCTCGAGCGCCTCGACGCGCGTCGCCAGCTGGATGTTGTCTTCCCTCGCCTTGACCGCCATCTCGCGCACGGCCTCGAACTCTTCGCGCTGCACCACATCCATGGAATTCAGCATGCGCTCGGCCTGGGCCCGGAACGCCGTCTCCACTTCGCGACGCACACCCTGCGCGGCACCCGCGGCATCGGTCATGATCTTTGCGAATTCATCGAGAATGCGGTTCGGTCCGGTCGACATGGCAGATCCTCGCTTGCTTGATTTGACGTAGTGGGGCGCGACGCGGAATGCAAGAACGTTGAGGTTGATGCCGCCTCTGCGTTGCTATGGCGCATGGCGGTGCCATGCCTGAACAAAGCTATCGCATCGCCCCGACCTGTACTTGAAGTCGCCAAATCGCCTATTGTGCTCGTGTATTGTTCCAGCACTCAGTCAGGATTGACCAATGGCAACGCCCCCGCGCCGACCGACAAACCCGTTCGCAGCCGCGGAAGCCGCCTTCAAGCCCGTCAAAAAGCCCGCGGCGCCAATTCGCGAGGCCGCGGCGGCGCCAAATGTCAGAGAACTTGTTTCGATAAGGATCGATCGCGCTGTACTGGACCACTTCCAGGAAGATGGCCCTGGCTGGCAGGACAGGATCAACGACGCTCTAAGGCAGATTGTCGCCGGCAAACCTCAGGTTTGAAATCGCTCGCCGTGGCGTTCAGAACATCAATCGCCTTGCCTTGACCCTGCCAAAACCCTGCCGCATGGTCCGCGCCCGATAGACGACCGCAACCGGGAGATCCCAGTTTGAGCGAATATTTCCTGCTGCCGCTGGCCTCCCTGCCCTTCCCCAACATCAATCCGGTTATCGTTCAAATCGGGCCGCTGGCGGTGCACTGGTACGGCGTCGGCTATATCGTCGGCATCCTCTTTGCCTGGTGGTACGCCAAACGGCTGGTCACCAATACGCGCCTGTGGCCGGACGGCAAGTTGCCGATGAAGCCCGAGGACCTCGACGACTTCATCGTCTGGGCGGCGATCGGCGTCGTGCTCGGCGGGCGCACCGGCTACGTGCTGTTCTACGACCTGCCGCGCTACATCGCGCATCCGCTCGATATCTTCGCCGTCTGGCAGGGCGGCATGTCGTTCCATGGCGGCCTGCTCGGCGTCATCCTCGCCATGACACTGTTTTCGCTTAAGCGCCGCATCCACACCTGGACGCTGTTCGACGTGGTGTCGGCCGGCGTGCCGGTTGGGCTAGGCCTCGTGCGTGTCGCCAACTTCATCAATTCGGAGCTCTGGGGCCGGCCGTCGGACGTGCCATGGGCGATCGAGTTCCCCAATGGCGGGCCATTCACCCGCCATCCCAGCCAGCTCTACGAGGCCTTGCTCGAAGGCCTGGTGCTGTTCCTGGTGCTGCGCTTCCTCACCCATTCGCGCCTGAAACTGAAGACGCCGCGCTTCGTCGGCGGCGCCTTCATCTGCGGCTACGGCCTGTCGCGCATCTTCGTCGAGTTTTTCCGCGAGCCCGACCAGCAGCTCGGCTACCTGCTCGGCACCAACTGGCTGACCATGGGCATGATCCTGTCCACGCCGATGGTGCTGGCCGGCATATGGGCCATGGTCACCGCAAAGACGATGGCGCAGCCGCAAGCGGCATGACCCGGCTCAAGGAGCGCATCGTCGATCTGATCGAAGCCGTTGGACCGATGCCGGTCGACGAATATATGGCGCTCTGCCTGTTCGATCCCCAGAACGGCTATTACACGACGCGCGAGCCATTCGGCGCCGCCGGCGACTTCATCACGGCGCCCGAGATCAGCCAGATGTTCGGCGAGCTCGTGGCAGTCTGGCTCTACCAGGCCTGGCAAGCTGCCGGCCGGCCGTTGCCGGCGACCTTCGCCGAGATCGGACCAGGCCGTGGCACCTTGATGAAGGACATGCTGCGCACCTGGTCGCGGCTCGACCCGGCGCTCGTGGCCGGCGCGTCCTTTGCCATGATCGAGACCAGCCCGCGCCTGGCTGAGATCCAGAAACAGACGCTTGCAGGCCAAAACGCGGCGCTTGCCTGGCACCAGACCATCGACGCGTTGCCGCGACAGCCGCTGTTGATCGTCGGCAACGAATTGTTCGACGCCGTGCCGATCCGGCAGTTCGTGCATGTCGGCGAACGCTGGCGCGAGCGCATGGTCGGTCTCGGCGACAATGACGAGCTGCGTTTCTTTGCCGGCGCCGGCTCGCTCGATCCCACGCTGTTGCCCGAAGATGCCTCCGGCGCGCCCGAAGGCGCGATCGCCGAAGTGGCGCCAGCCCGTGTTGCATTGATGTCGGTGATCGCGGGGCGCATCGCTGCCCAGGGCGGCGCGGGCCTCTTTATCGACTACGGTCATTTGCAGCCTGGCATCGGCGACACCTTGCAGGCCTTGCGCCGGCACCGGCATGAAGACGTGCTGGCCGGCCCCGGCGAGGCCGATCTCACTTCGCATGTCGATTTCGCCGCGCTTGCGACAGCGGTCCGCCCGCATGGGCTTCGTGTCGAGATGACGACGCAGGGAGAATTCCTGCTTGGCATGGGCTTGATCGAGCGCGCCGGCGCGCTCGGGGCGAACGCCGACGAGCAGGCCCGTCAAACCATCTCCGACGCGGTCGAACGCCTGGCCGGCCCCGACGCGATGGGCGAGCTGTTCAAGGTGATGAAGATCCTGCCGGCGGCGAGAGCCGCTTGAGATTGGCAGGCGGTCCCGACGCCTGGTCCTGCCAGTCGTCCGAACTTCGCCTTGACGAGACCGCCCCGCACAGACGACAAACCCAACCATGCTGAATCAGAGCAGACCCAATCCAGTACGCTCGCCGCTGCTTGAAAAGGCGCAAGGCATGCGCCACGGCTACTTCACCCGCATCGGCGGCGTCTCCGACGGCATCTATCGGGGGCTCAACATCGGCACGGGCTCCAGCGACGACCAGACGCTGGTCGCCGAGAACCGGCGACGCGTTGCCGACTGGATGGGCGTGCCGGCGGATCGCCTGTTGACCGCGCACCAGATCCACTCGCCGGATGTCGTCGTCGCCAGGGAACCCTTCGCGGGCCCTCGCCCGAAGGCCGACGCCATCGTCACCGATCGTCCGGGCATCGCCATCGGCGCCTCGACCGCCGATTGCGGGCCGGTGCTGTTCGCCGACGCCGAGGCGCGCGTCATCGGTGCCGCCCATGCGGGCTGGAAGGGCGCCTTCACCGGCGTGCTCGAAAACACCATCACCGCGATGGAAGGCCTCGGCGCCCGTCGCGAGCGCATCGTCGCGGTGCTCGGTCCTTCCATCGGCCCCGACAATTACGAGGTCGGGCCGGAATTCGTCACCCGCTTCGTCGAGGCCGATACCGGCAATCACCACTATTTCAGGCCGTCGAAGACCGCCGGCCACTCGATGTTCGACCTCAACCAATATACGGTCGACCGGCTGCGCAAGGCGGGCGTGACCGCCGAGGGCCTCGGCCGCTGCACTTACGCGGAAGAAGAGCTTTTCTATTCCTACCGGCGTACCACACACCGCAAGGAAGCGGATTACGGGCGCCAGGTTTCAGCAATCGTCCTGGAGAAAGAGTAATGGCGCTGCATTTCGAACGATCGGAATTCGACGCGCGGCGCGACCGGCTGCTCATCGAGATGGCCGACAAGAAGCTCGACGCCGTGCTCTTGTTCGCGCAGGAGAGCATGTACTGGCTGACCGGCTACGACACGTTCGGCTTCTGCTTCTTCCAGTGCCTGGTGGTGAAGGCCGACGGCTCGATGGTGCTGCTCACCCGTTCAGCTGATCTGAGGCAAGCGCGCCATACCTCGACCATCGAGAACATCGTGCTGTGGACCGACCGCCAGGGCGCCAATCCGGCGATCGACCTGCGGAACCTGCTCAACGACCTCGACCTGCTCGGCGCCCGCATCGGCGTCGAATACGACACCCATGGCCTGACCGCCTACAATGGCCGCCGCGTGGACGAGCAGTTGCAGACTTTCGGCCAGATCGCCGATGCTTCAGGCATCGTCGGCCGGCTGCGCCTGTTCAAGAGCCCGGCCGAAATCGCCAAGGCGGAAAAGGCCGCCAATCTTTCCGACGACGCGCTGGACGCCGCCTTGCCTCTGATCAAGCAGGGCGGCGACGAAGGGCTCATCCTCGCCGCCATGCAGGGCGCGGTCTTTGCCGGCGGCGGCGACTATCCCGCCAACGAGTACATCATCGGCTCTGGCCCCGATGCCTTGCTCTGCCGCTACAAGGCCGGCCGCCGCAAGCTCACCAAGAACGACCAGCTGACGCTCGAATGGGCCGGCGTCTTCCACCACTATCATGCCCCCATGATGCGCACCGTTTTGACCGGCAAGGTGTCGAAGCGCCACCAGGAATTGTTCGACGCTTCCCGTGCCGCCCTGCTCGCGGTCGAAAAGGCGATGACGCCGGGCAACACGTTCGGCGACGTCTTCGACGCGCATGCCCGCACGCTCGAGGCGCACAACCTGACCAAGCACCGGCTGAATGCCTGCGGCTATTCGGTCGGCGCCCGCTTCACGCCGTCCTGGATGGACATGCCGATGTTCTACCAGGGCAATACCGAGCCGATCGCACCGAACATGACGCTGTTCGCGCATATGATCATCATGGACTCCGAGACCGAGACCGCGATGACGCTCGGCCGCACCTACCTGACCACGGAATCGGCGCCCAAGCCGCTGTCGCGCCATGATCTCGACTTGATCGTGCAGTGAATCCATAATGGTTGGTTCACGCGGGGGCGTTCGCCAGTAAGGAGTTTTCAGGCAGATGAGACGATCGCAGGTGTCGACCGTGTCATTGCTTGCGGCGCTGGCGCTTGGCGCCTGCACCAATGCCAAGGACGTCCTGGAGCCTTCGGCCATCACCCCGCCGGCGACCTCGGCCCAGTCTTCGGCCTTCCCGCAGGGCACCTCGACAACGGCCACGTCTCCGACCACGACCGCGCCCGCTCCTTCGACCACGGCGACATCCGTGACACCCGCAACGCCCACCCAGACCGCAGCCCTCGCCAAGACGCGGCTGCAGGTGGCGCCGATCGTAGGCGCATCCGTGGAGGCCGCGGCGCCCTTGACGGCGGAACTGCAGACCCGTGCGAGGCAGCGCGGCCTGACGCTTGTCGGCAGCACGGACCAGACGGCGACGCATGTGTTGAAAGGCTATTTTTCGACGATGTCCGAGGGCAAGGACACGACCGTCATCTATGTCTGGGACATTTACGACCCCTCGGGCAATCGCCTGCACCGCATCAATGGCCAGCAGAAGGCGCCTGCGGCCGGCAGCGGCGAAGGCTGGCCCACGGTGGCGCCCGCGACCATGCAGGCCATTGCCGACCAGACGATCGACCAGTTCGCAGCCTGGCTTGGCAGCGGCGGCGCCGGTTGACTATTGCCGGCCGAACTGTTGCCGGCTTGCGATGTTTTTCCATGTTTGTTGCGGTCGCCGGAGGGATTCCCCACAACGAGGCTTGCAATACCGGCGCGGGCCGCTAAAAGCCCGCATAAAAGGCTCTTGAGAGTCTCTCCGGCCTCTCCATCCTTCACCAGGAACGGTGCATGAAGCTTTTCGCGGGCAATTCCAACCGGGTGCTGGCCGAAGCGGTCGCTCGCTATCTCAACATCCCGCTAGGGAAGGCCAGCGTCAGGCGCTTCGCCGACCAGGAAATCTTCGTCGAAATCCAGGAGAATGTGCGCGGCGAGGATGTCTTCATCCTGCAGTCGACCTCTTATCCGACCAACGACCATCTGATGGAACTGCTCATCATGATGGACGCCTTCATGCGCTCCTCGGCCAAGCGCATCACGGCCGTCATCCCCTATTTCGGTTACGCAAGGCAGGACCGCCGCGCTTCCGGCCGCACGCCGATCTCGGCCAAGCTGGTCGCCAATATGATCGCCCGTGCCGGCGCCGACCGCGTGTTGACGCTCGATCTGCATGCCGGCCAGATCCAGGGTTTCTTCGACATCCCGACCGACAATCTGTTCTCGGTGCCGGTGATGGCCCGCGACGTGAAGGCCAAGTACAAGCAGCTCGGCAATGTCGTCGTCGTATCGCCCGACATTGGCGGCGTGGTGCGGGCGCGTGCGCTGGCCAAGCGCTTCGACGCGCAGCTCGCCATCGTCGACAAGCGCCGCGAGCGTCCCGGCGAGTCGGAAGTCATGAACATCATCGGCGCCGTCGCCGGCAAGGACTGCCTGCTGATCGACGACATCGTCGATTCCGGCGGCACGCTTTGCAACGCGGCCGACGCGCTGCTCGCCAATGGCGCGACCTCCGTCACCGCCTACATTACCCATGGCGTGCTCTCCGGTGGCGCCGTTGCCCGCATCGCCGGATCGAAGCTGCAGGAACTGGTGATCACCGACTCCATCCAGCCGACGCAGGGCGTGCTCGACGCCCCGAACATCCGCGTCATTTCGATCGCCGACCTGATGGGCGAAGCGATCTCGCGCACGGCCACGGAAGAATCGGTGTCGAGCCTGTTCGACTGATTTTTCGCCCTGTCGGGGCGCCCATAGAATCCGAACGACCTGTAGAATCTGAACGACAAGACGTCCTGACATCGTCGCGAAAGGTATGCAGCTGATGCTGAATCGAATCAAAATGGCTGGCGTCGCGGCGACGCTCCTGACAATCGGCGTCGTCGGCACGGCCTATGCACCGACTATTGCTTCGATTTCGACCGCGCGGGCTCAAACGCAATATCTGCCCACCGAAAAGGACTTCATTGGCAAATGGACAATCACTGGGTCCGCTATCCGGCCGCCGCGTGATCTGAAGGAGCCCGCATCGCCCGACATGGAGGCGGCCGCGACGGAATTTCAGCAAACGGTGACGGCGTTCTACGGCGCGTTCGACTATCTGGAGATCACGGCGGACGGCCGTTACAATTTTCACCAACCGGGAGACCCTGCATCGGGATCTTGCGTTTGGTGCGGGACATGGTCCTTCAAAAACGATTCATTGTGGCTTGCGCTGGATACGGCGCCCAGGCTCGACATTTACGCCAAGGGCGGCGACCTCCAGATGACCTACACGGCGGAGCCCGAAAAGACCTCGCGCTATAAGTGGCTGGTTTTCGGCTGGACCAGGGCTGATTGACGATACCTTCGAGTTCGACGGCACGCTGTGAGGCGATCTCGCGCACGTCAACCGAAGAATCGATTGAGCTTGTTCGATTGATCCGAGCGAGCAGTTTCCGCACCCGGCAAGAATTCGCTGAACGCAGACGCCGAAAGCGGGCGCGCCCCGCAACCGAGGAATCGGTGTCGAGCCTGTTCGATTAATCGGAACTGGTGGCCGCGGGCGCATAGCGCAGCAGCGTCACCCCTTGCGCAAGGCACTCCGTGCCGAGCGGCTTCAACGCCAGCGACAGGCCGGACCGGAAATACGGCTTGCCGCCGCCCAGCACGACCGGATGCACGTAAAGCCGGTACTCGTCGATCAGGCCGGCACACGCAAGATGCCCGGCAAGCTCGGCGCCGGAGACGGAAATCTCGCCGTCCGTGTCCGCCTTGAGCGCCCTCACCACTGCCTCCGCGTCGCCTTTGACCACACGGGCATTCGGCCCAACCTCCTGAAGCGTGGTTGAAAACACGACCTTCGGCGTTTCTCGCCAGGCGTAGGCAAAATCCCGCTCGACGTCTTCAGCGGCGATCTCGCGCTCCGGGCTGTCCCAGAAACGCATGGTTTCATACATCCTGCGCCCGCAAAGCGCGATCGATGTCCGTCGCATCTCGTCGTTGAAATGCCGATGCAGTTCTTCCTCGGGCACCGGCAGGTCGATGTCCCCGCTCGGCCCGGCGATATAGCCATCCAGCGATGTCAGCATGGCATAAACGATCGTCGCCATGGGAGGCCTCCGATTTCGCTTTCTCGCAAAAGGAGCATAACTGATTGCAAATTGCAATCGGAATTGGAACCTTAGGCTGGAGCCGGCGCATCCGCTCAGCGCCGCCGGCGCTGCGTCACGCGGCGATCGGACCGCCTGTGCGGCGCGGGTTTTCGCCGGCATCGCGCGCGCCGCGCATATAGCCGCGCGGCGAGGCGCCAAGCATGCGCTTGAACATGGTGATGAAGGCCGGCACGCTGTCATAGCCGAGATCGAGCGCCACCCTGGTGATCGGCTCGCCATCGGCGAGTCTCGGCAGCGCCGCGAAGAGGCAGGCCTGCTGGCGCCAAGTCGACAGCGACAGCCCGGTCTGGCGATGGAAGGCGCGGGTGAACGACCGGCGGCTCATGCCCGCTTCATCTGCCCATTCGTCGATCGTCGCATGCGGTGAAGGGGCCGCCACGAAGCGCCGGCAAAGCGCCGCGAGCTTCGGATCGGACGGGAAAGGCAGGCCGAGCGGCCGTTCCGGCAGGTTCGGGATCTCGTGCAGCAAAAGCCCCATGACAAGCGCGGCGCGCCCCTCGAGCTCGCCGCCCTGCGGCAGCTTCTCCGATTCGACGATCAGGCTGTGCATCAATTCCGTGATGCCGACGACGCGCAACCCTTCCGGTAGGCCGGGAATGGCATCCGGCATCACATAGACCGAGCGCATCGAGACATCACCCAGCATCTCGACGGAATGCTCGATCCCGGCAGGGATCCACATCGCGTGGTCTGGCGGCACCATCCAGCGCCCGTGCCTGGTCTTCACCAGGACCACGCCAACCAGCGCATGCAGCAACTGGCTGCGGCTGTGGCGGTGCTGCGGCACGTGATAGCCGTCCGGATATTCGGTCGGCAGCGCCACCGCTGGCCCGACGGCCTCTTCCAGCCATTGCCAGCGTGTCTGGTGCAGACGCCCGAGCTCAGCGGCATCGCCTTTGAAGATTTCCCTGCCATGCGGCATCGGAGATGGCCCACTTGCGAAACTATTGGACCAAACCACGAAAGAAGTCGCTTGGCAACAGGCCTATAAGGCGGCCTGCGGTTCGCCGCGAGAAGACCACGGAGCATTTGCCTTGACTGATACGACCGCCACCTCCGTCGCCGCGCCGGCGACGGCAAGCAGCACCTCGGCGCAGGCGACGGCCTTTGCCGTCATCCTCTCGGTGAGCTTCTGCCACGGCATCAACGACATCATGCAGTCGCTGCTGCCGGCGATCTATCCGCTCCTCAAGGACAATTACGGTCTCGATTTCTGGCAGATCGGCCTTCTGACCTTCACCTTCCAGGTCACGGCCTCGCTGCTGCAGCCGGTTATCGGCATGGTCACCGACAAGCGGCCCATGCCTTATTCCTTGCCTTGGGGCATGGCTTCGTCGCTGGTCGGCCTGATCGTACTGGCTTATGCCGGCCATTATGTGCTGCTTCTGGTCGGCGCCTCGCTGATCGGCATCGGCTCGGCGATCTTCCATCCGGAATCCTCGCGCATCGCCCGCTTCGCCTCGGGCGGCCGCTTCGGCCTCGCGCAGTCGTTGTTCCAGGTCGGCGGCAATTTCGGCCAGTCGATGGGGCCGCTGCTCGCCGCCTTCATCGTCGTGCCCTTCGGGCAGACCAGCATCTCCTGGTTCGCCGTCGGCTCGCTGATCGGCATCTTCGTGCTTTGGCAGGTCGGCGGCTGGTACAGCCGTATGCGCGCCTCACAGGCCGCTCGCAAGCAGGGTGCCCACGTGTCGCCCTTTCCGCGCAAGAAGGTGATGGGCGCGCTCGCCGTCCTGACGCTGCTGGTGCTGACCAAGAACGCTTATATCGCCTCGCTTGCCAGCTACTACACCTTCTACTCCATGCATAAGTTCGGCGTTTCGGTGCAAACGAGCCAGGTGATGCTGTTCCTGTTCCTCGGCGCGTCGGCGCTCGGCATCCTGCTTGGCGGCCCGTTCGGCGACCGTTACGGACAGAAGGCGATGATCTGGTTCTCGATCGTCGGCGTGCTGCCCTTCACGCTGGCGCTGCCCTACGCCAATCTGGAATGGACGATGGTGCTCACCGTGATGATCGGCCTCATTCTGTCCTCGGCCTTCTCCAACATCGTGGTGTTCGCGCAGGAGCTGGTGCCAGGCCGGGTCGGCACGATCGCCGGCATCTTCTTCGGCTTCGCCTTCGGCACGGGCGGCATCGCCGCCGCGGTGCTCGGCGTCGTCGCCGACATGAAGGGCATCGATTTCGTATTTCAGGTCTGCTCGTACCTGCCCTTCCTCGGCCTGCTGACCGTGTTCCTGCCCAACATGAAGGAAGCGCGAAGGGCCTGATTGCCCGGGCACTCCGAACGGCCTCTGAAGATCGAAGCACCCGCCGCTTGGCGGGTGCTTCGTGTTTGGCGACCTGCCTCAAGCCTTGAAGAAGGCCAGCAGGTCGGCGTTGATGACGTCCGCATGCGTCGTCGCCATGCCGTGCGGGAAACCCTTGTAGACCTTGAGCTCGCCCTTCTTGAGCAGCTTGATCGAGATGAGCGCGGAATCGGCGATCGGCACGATCTGGTCGTCGTCGCCATGCATGACCAGCACCGGCACGTCGATTGTCTTCAGGTCCTCGGTGAAGTCGGTCTCCGAGAAGGCCTTGATGCAGTCGTAATGCGCCTTGGTGCCGCCCATCATGCCCTGGCGCCACCAATTGTTGACGACGCCTTCGGAAACCTGGGCGCCGGGACGGTTGAAGCCGTAGAACGGGCCGGCCGGCACGTCGTGGAAGAACTGGGCGCGGTTGGCCGCCAGCGCCGCGCGGAAACCGTCGAACACCTCGATCGGCAGGCCGCCCGGATTGGCCGCCGTCTTCAGCATGATCGGCGGCACCGCGCCGATCAGCACGGCCTTGGCGACGCGGCCGCCCGAGCCATACTTGGCGACATAGCGCGCCACCTCGCCGCCGCCGGTCGAGTGACCGACATGGATGGCGTCCTTGAGGCCGAGATGCGTGGTGAGCTCGGCCACGTCGGCGGCGTAGGTGTCCATCTCGTTGCCGGTATCGGTCTGGCTGGAACGGCCATGGCCGCGCCGGTCATGCGCGACGACGCGGTAACCCTGTCCCAGGAAGAACAGCATCTGGGCATCCCAGTCGTCGCTGCTCAACGGCCAGCCATGGTGGAAGACGACCGGCTGGCCGGTTCCCCAATCCTTGTAGAATATCTGCGTTCCATCCTTGGTGGTGATCGTGCCGCTGCCCGAACCTGGCTTGGTCTGCGAGGTCATCTCAATCTCCTTTTTTGATATCGCAATAAACAATATCGCGATAATCACCTGATAACGGAGACCGCAACCCTTGTCCATGGAAATATGTATCGCGATATCATTTTCCGTGGTACATAACGAATGCTCAGTCGGCAAAAGGAATGCGCCGTGCCTCTCCCGTTGGACAATCAGCTCTGCTTCACGCTCTACGCCACCAGCATGGCGATCAACCGCACCTACAAGCCGATGCTGGACGAGATGGGGATCACCTACCCGCAATATCTCGTGCTCAACGCATTGGGAGAAACGGACGGCATGTCGGTGGGCAGCATCGCGCATCGGCTGGCCCTGGAATCGAGCACCATCACGCCGCTGGTGAAGCGAATGGAGCAGGCTGGCCTTGTCACCCGCCAGCGCAGCCATACGGACGAGCGCCAGGTGCAGGTCGACCTGACCCCTGGCGGACGAGCCTTGCTCGTCCAATGCAATTGCCTGAACGAGACGCTGATCGAGCGCTCAGGCATGAAATTGGCGGAGCTCGATGCCTTGAACCGGCAAATCCAGGCGCTGCGCGATGCGCTGAACGGCGGCCTGGCGGTTGACGCCGCCTAGATGTGCTGAAAACGAGGTCAAGCACGGCGGAAGGGTTTGCGTCCCGGCACCTTTGGACGGGCTCAGCGGATGCGGGTCACGCCTCGAACCTGACCGGTGGAAGCGGCGGCGCCTCCAGCCCCTGGAACGGATCGCGCCAGGCGTCGATCGCCTCCAGCCGGCCGTACCAGCGCCGGATCGCCGGATAGTCGGCGAGCGGCAACCCGGCGACGTCGTTGAAAGGCAGGAACGTCGCCATGCGGAAGTCGGCATAGGAGATCGAACTGCCGACCAGCCACTCCCGCGCGGAAAGCTCAGGCTCGAGGACCGCCGCGGCTTTATGGAACTGCCTCAGTCCCTCCTCGACCAGCTCCCGATCGATAGGACCAAGCCCATAGCGCTGCTTGGTGCCGCGCTCGAAATGCACCATGTCGCAAGCGAAGGCGAACCGTTCCTTGCCCCAGCTGATCCAGCGGATCATGTCCGGCTCGTCGTCCCCGCCGCGCCAGAAATCCGAACGAACCTCGCGCGAAAGCCGGCAGGCGATGCCGTCGGCTTCCCACAGGCTCCATCCCTGCCCGACCAGGATCGGCAAGGTCAGATTGGGGTTGAGCGCGCGATAGCGTTCGGCCTGCCCCGGCGCCATGGGCGATGCGAACTCGAACGCGATCTCCGCCTTGAGATAGCGCGCCGTCGCGACCGCGAGGCGAGGATTGGGATTGCGGCTGAACAGGAGTTTCATAGTGGTCCCCACGGGTCTGGTTGCATGCCGCAGGACGGCTGAGAACCGCCTGTTCCTACATTTGTCGCAAATGGGATTTCCGGTTTATGCATTCGGTGCTGGAAACCACCCTGCAAGCCTTCCAGCCCAACCGCTTGCGCCCTTGCCCGCCTTCCGCTATAGAGCCGCCACCCGCGTAGACACCCTTGGAGGCAACGCGGAGGAAGGCCGGCCAGGCCTCGCATGATCCCCAGACGCATTTGGATCGCCAAACGCATCGGACAGATCGTGCAGGGCCGCGACGGCTTTCGACGTTTACGGTTGGCCTCGTGCTTGCCGCAAGCGCTCCATAACACGCGAAAGGAAATGCCATGAGCCACGATGCTTACGAGCTCAAGGCCGAAGCGCGCGAACAGGTCGGTAAGGGGTCCGCCCGTGCAGTTCGCCGCAACGGTAAAGTGCCTGCAGTTATCTACGGCGACAAGCAGCCTCCCCTGGCGATTGCGCTCAACTACAAGGATCTCTTCTACAAGATCCATGGCGGCGGGTTCCTGACCACGATCGCCACGATCGATGTCGACGGCAAGAAGATCCAGGTCCTGCCGAAGGATTTCCAACTCGACCCGGTCAAGGATTTTCCTGTCCATGTCGACTTCCTGCGCATCGGCAAGGACACCGAAGTCAATGTCGACGTGCCTGTCCACTTCATCAATGAGGACAAGTCGCCCGGCATCAAGCGCGGCGGCGTGCTCAACATCGTCCGCCACGAAGTCGAGTTCCACTGCCCGGCCAACGCGATCCCGGAATTCATCACCGTTGATCTCACCGGCACCGACATCGGCGATTCGATCCACATCTCGGCGGTCAAGCTGCCGGCCGGCGTCAAGCCGGTCATCTCCGATCGCGACTTCACCATCGCGACCGTTGCAGGCTCGTCGGCGATGAAGCCGGAGACGGAAGCGACCACCGAGCCGGCGGCGACCGAGACGGCGGCCCCGGCGGCCGAAGAGAAGTAATTCTCCGAGCCGGATGATTTCATCCGGCTCCAAATCAGAGAATAGAGCATGATGTTTTCCGAAAACCGCTTCACACTTTTCGGCATCATGCTCTAGGTCCGGAGACGGCGATGCTTGTCTTTGCAGGCCTCGGCAATCCGGGCGCGAAATACGAAAACAACCGGCACAATGTCGGCTTCATGGCGGCGGACGCGATTGCCCGCCGCCATTCCTTTTCGCCGTGGTCGAGAAAATTCCAGGGCCTGATCTGCGAAGGCACGCTCGGCGGCGAGAAGGTGCTGCTGATCAAGCCGCAGACCTTCATGAATCTCTCCGGACAGTCGGTCGGCGAAGCGCTGCGCTTCTATAAGCTCGAACCTTCCGCCCTCACCGTCTTCTATGACGAGATCGACCTTGCCGCCGGCAAGCTTCGGGTCAAGGTCGGCGGCGGCTCCGGCGGCCATAACGGCATCCGTTCGCTCGACCAGCATGTCGGCAACGCCTTTCGTCGGGTGCGCATTGGCGTCGGCCATCCCGGCGTCAAGGAGATGGTGCACGGCCATGTGCTCGGCGATTTCGCCAAGGCCGACCGCGAATGGCTCGATGTCCTGCTGGCGGCAATCGCCGACGACGCCGGTCTGCTGGCCAAGGGCGACGACAGCTCGTTCATGAACCGCGTCACGCTCGCCTTGCGCGACAAGCTCGTGCCGACCGGCGATGACGACCGCCCGCCGCCCAAGCCGCCGAAGCAGCAAAGCCATGTCCGCCAGGCGCGCCCGCAACAGCCGGCGGCAAAACTTCCCGAAAGCGGCCCGATGGCCGCCATGCTGAAGAAGCTGTTTGGAAAAGACTAAAGGGCGGCGCGTCCGCGCGGGATCGCTCAGCGGCATCGCACCCGGGCCACAAGTGAGATCGGCATGGCGGACAGTGTTTCGGATATCGCGGCACGCGCCAGAAAACTCGGCCTGGCCGGGGACTTCGCCGCGGGTCACGCGCTGATCGACCAGGCCTGTCGTCTGGCCAGCGACGATCCGCAAGCCCGCGCGCTCTGCGCCCTCGAACGCGGTCGCCTCTACAATTCCGCCGGCGAGCGCGAGACGGCGCGGCCGCTGTTCGGCGAAGCCTGGCGACTGGCGCGGGCAGCCGGAGCTCATGCATTGGCCGCGGATGCCGCGCATATGCTGGCAATCGTCGGTACGCTTGACGACGCCGTCGAATGGACCGCGACGGCCCTTGCCCATATCGGCGAGCATCCGGAGGCCGGTATCTGGCGTGGCCCCCTGCTCAACAATCTCGGCTGGTCCTATTTCGACGCCGGCCGGCTCGCGGATGCATTGGCGCTGTTCGAGCAGGCGGTCGAGCTGCGCCGCTCGGCCGGCGAGAAACGCGAGCTGCGCATCGCGCGCTATGCCGTGATCAGGACGTTGCGTGCGCTGGAGCGCCTGGAAGAAGCCCACCGGCTTGCCGAAGAAACCGCAGCTGCGGCGGCCGCCGACGGCGCGCAGGCGCCTTATGTGCTGGAGGAGCTGGCCGAATGCCGCGCCCGTCTCGGCGACTTGGACGGCGCTCGCGACAGCGCCCGAGAGGCGCTGGCTGTGCTGGAGAAGGACCAGGCCTTCGTCAGCGGCGAACCGGAGCGTCTTGCCCGGCTGCGCCAGCTTGCGCGGTGATCCGGCGATAACCAGATTAGCGGCCGTGAGGCGGCCCGGCCGATCGGGGCTTGACGTTCGTCACCCCTATCGCCCATAGCCCTCACCAAAATCGAATTCCGACAGGACTGGACGAACATGGGTTTCAAATGTGGCATCGTTGGCTTGCCCAACGTCGGCAAGTCGACGCTGTTCAATGCGCTGACCAGGACGGCGGCCGCGCAGGCCGCCAACTATCCTTTCTGCACCATCGAGCCGAACACCGGCGAGGTGGCGGTGCCGGATCCGCGCCTGCAGAAGATCGCGGCGATCGGCAAGTCGAAGGAGATCATCCCGACCCGCATCTCCTTCGTCGACATCGCCGGCCTGGTGCGCGGCGCCTCCAAGGGCGAAGGGCTGGGCAACCAGTTCCTGGCCAACATCCGCGAGGTCGACGCCATCGTGCATGTGCTGCGCTGCTTCGAGGATGACGACATCACCCATGTCGAAGGCCGCATCGACCCCGTCGCCGACGCCGAGACGGTCGAGACCGAGCTGATGCTCGCCGACCTCGAAAGCCTCGAGCGCCGCATCGCCCAGATCCGCAAGCGCGCCGCCGGCAAGGACAAGGAGGCCATGGCCGTCCTGCCGATGATGGAGGCCGCGCTGGAATTGCTGCAGGCCGGCAAGCCGACGCGCTTCCTTCTCAACGGCATTGCGGCGGAGGATCTGCGCATCCTGCAGGGGCTGAACCTGCTCACCTCGCATCCCGTTCTCTATGTCTGCAACGTCGCCGAGGCGGACGCCGCCACCGGCAACGAACACACGCACGCGGTGGAGAAGATGGCGGCCGCGCAGGGCGCCGGCACGGTGGTGATCTCGGCGGCGATCGAGGCCGAAGTCGCCCAGCTTTCCGACGAGGAGGAAATGGAGTTCCTCGCCTCGCTCGGCCTCGATGAGCCCGGCCTCAACAAGGTGATCCGCGCCGGCTACGACCTCCTGCATCTGATCACCTATTTCACCGTCGGGCCGAAGGAGACGCGCGCCTGGACGATCCACAAGGGCGATAAGGCGCCGCAGGCGGCCGGCGTCATCCACACCGACTTCGAACGCGGCTTCATCCGCGCCCAGACGATCTCCTACAACGACTTCGTCACGCTGGGCGGCGAAGTGGCGGCCAAGGAAGCCGGCAAGGCGCGCGACGAAGGCAAGGAATATGTCGTCCAGGACGGCGACATCATGCTGTTCAAGTTCAACACCTGATTCCCGTCCTCCGCCGCTACCGCCCGCTGTCTTGACCTTGTGATATCACGGGGCTAGTCGGCTATTGCAGGCGGTGTTTCGTCGGCAATCCCGGTGCAATCGAACGAAACCCTTTCCGGCAAGGGAGACCCGGCGATGATAAAAACCTTCGTCGTGGACAATGATCGCCTGCGCCTCACCGAGGACCTTGCGGCCGATGGCGACAGGGTCGTCTGGGCCGATCTCTTCAACCCGACCAAGGAGGAAGAGGCGCGCGTCGAGGGCTGGCTGGGCATTGCCATCCCGACCCGCGAGGAGATGGAGGAGATCGAGATTTCGAGCCGCCTCTATATCGAGGACGGCGGCTACTTCATGACCGCCGTGCTGCCGGCGCAGACCGAGGCCGACGATCCCTTGATGTCGCCGGTGACCTTCGCGCTTGCCGGCAAGAGGCTGATCACCATCCGCTACCACGAACCCAAAGCCTTCAAGACCTTCCCGCTGCGCGCCGAGAAAGTGGCGACCGGCTGTACCAGCGGCGACACCATCCTGATCGGTCTTTTGGAAGCGATCGTCGATCGCCTGGCCGACATCCTCGAGCGCGCCGGCCGTGAGGTCGAAGTGATCTCGCGCGACATCTTCGAAGCCCGCTCGACCAAAGCCTCGAAGCGCAACCGCGATTTCCAGGAGCTCCTGAAAGGCATCGGCCGCAAGGAGGACATCGCTTCCTCGGTCCGCGACAGCCTGATCTCGCTGCAACGCCTTGCCGGCTTCCTCGCCCATGTCGCGGCCCAGACCAAGATGAGCAAGGATGTGCGCGCCCGCATCAAGACGCTGTCGCGCGATGTGCTCTCGCTTGCCGACCATGCCACCTTCCTGTCGCAGAAGATCTCCTTCCTGCTCGATGCCACGCTTGGCATGATCTCGATCGAGCAGAACGCCATCATCAAGATCTTCTCGGTCGCCGCCGTCATCTTTCTGCCGCCGACGCTGGTCGCGTCGATCTACGGCATGAATTTCGACATCATCCCCGAGCTCAAATGGGAGTTGGGCTATCCCTTCGCCATCGGCCTGATGGTGGTCTCGGCGATCCTGCCCTTCTGGTATTTCCGCCGCCGCGGCTGGCTCTGACGGTGTTTGCCGGCGACGGCTGGCTTACCAGAAATCACTTGACCAAATCGCCATTGGCCTTCATCCGGGGTGCCCGACCTACGGATCGCACGTCGTCAACCGGATTGTCAGCATGACCGGAAAGACCTGGGCCTATGAGGATTTTGTCGAGGGCGCCTCGCTGGACATCGGCAGCAAGGACGTAAAAGCTGCCGAAATCATCGAATTCGCCAGCGAATTCGATGCCCAGCCGATGCATCTCGACGAGGAAGCCGGCAAGGCGAGCATCCTTGGCGGGCTTTCGGCTTCGGGCTGGCACACCTGCGCGATGTTCATGCGCATGCTGTGCGACGCCTTCCTGCTCGATTCGACCTCGCAGGGCTCCCCCGGCATCGAGCATGTGAAATGGAAGAAGCCGGTTCTGGCCGGCGACCGGCTGACCGGCACGGTCACCATACTGTCCAAGCGCCAATCCAAATCGAGGCCGCAGCTCGGCTTGATCACCATGCGCAGCGAGCTCGTCAACCAGCGCGGCGAAAGCGTCTTCGAGCTGGAGAACACCGGTATGTTCCTGACCCGCGGGGCCGGGGCATGACCCTCGACGAATTCTTCCTGATCGGCCAGACCGTCACGCTCGGCTCGCATAAATTCGAGGCCGACGAGATCAAGGCGTTCGCCAGGAAATACGATCCGCAGGTCTTCCACGTCGACGAGGAGGCGGCGAAGAACAGCGTGCTTGGCGGGCTCTGTGCCTCCGGCTGGCACACCGCCGCCACCTGGATGAAATACAACCTCGAAAAGCGCATGGAGACCGAGGGCGTGCGCTGGACCGGCCCCGGCCCGCAACCCGAATTCGGCCCCTCGCCCGGCTTCCGCAATTTGAAATGGCTGAAGCCGGTCTATGCCGGCGAGACGGTGACCTTCACGCGCACCGCCTTGGCCCACCGCCCGCTTGCCGGGCGTCCGGGCTGGAACCTGCTCACGCTGCGCTGCGAGGCCTCCGATTCGACCGGCGACAAGGTCATCGAGTTCGACAGCGCCGTGCTGGTGAAGGTGGAGTAGTTGCACCTCTCCTTCTCCCCTTGTGGGAGAAGGTGGATCGGCGCGCAGCGCCGAGACGGATGAGGGGTGTTCCAGCGGAG